>JASHRH010000330.1 GCA_030037475.1 Acidobacteriaceae bacterium | reverse complement strand
GCCGCTGCAGCATGCCTCAGCGCCAGTGCTGAAAGCGATGAAGCGCGGCGGCGGTCCGCAAATTTTCCTGAAGATGATCGAAAAGGTTCGCGCGGCGGTGCCCGGCATCGCCCTGCGCACGTCTTTTATTGTGGGTTTTCCCGGCGAGACGGATGCCGACTTCGAGGCGCTGTACGATTTCGTGGCCGAGGCGCGCTTCGACTGGCTGGGCGTATTCACGTATTCGGACGAGGAAGGCTCGCGGGCCTTCGGCCTGGGCGCGAAGGTGCCAAAGCGCGTGATCGAGCAGCGCCGCCGCGCGCTGATGAAGCTGCAGAAGGGGCTGAGCCGCCAGGCGAAGCGGGCGATGGTGGGCCGCGAATTCGACGTTCTCGTGGAGGGCGAATCGGAAGAGACGCCTCTGCTGTGGGAAGGCCGGACCCAGCACCACGCGCCGGAAATCGACGGAACGGTGTACCTGAACGACTTTGGACCGTTCGAGGCGCTCACGCCAGGGCGCTTTTACCGCTGCGAGGTGACCGAGGCGCACGATTACGATCTGGTCGCGCGAGTGGTGGATGAGTCGAAGCTGGCGCCGGCAGCGGAACCGGAATTGTCAGGAGTTGAGCTGTGAATCGGAAACAGAAGATTCTGCGTTGTCCCACGTGCCGCGCAGTGGTGACGGAGAAGGGGGAGAATTTTCCGTTTTGCAGCGAGCGCTGCCGGTCCATCGATCTCGGCAAGTGGGCCAGCGGGGCGTATCGGATCTCGTCGCCGGTCGTCGATCCCGAGGTGCTGGAAGGTCTGGCAGAAAACGTGAAGCGGCGTGGGAACCAGGATGACGAGTAGTTCACCCGTGAGCGAAGACTCTTCCGGAACGTCCGCGCGGCGCGGAGCTGAGAAAACTTCGTGGGCGTGGGCGACCGCGACGTTTTTCGGCGCGGGGCTGATGAGGCCCGCTCCGGGGACATGGGGATCGCTGGCTGCGGCAGCGATCTGGTATTTCGGGCTGCGCGCTGCGCACTTTACGGGTGGGCCGGCGATTGCGGCGACGGTTGCGGGCGCAGCGCTGGTGACGCTGATCGGGATTCCAGCCGCCACGCGCGTGGAGCGCGAGAGCGGGCGCACCGACCCTGGATTCGTGGTGATCGACGAAGTAGCCGGGCAGTGGCTGGCGCTGGCCGTCGCGCCTCTGGATTTGCGGTACGGGGTTGCGGCTTTCGTCCTGTTTCGAATCTTCGATATTGTGAAGCCGTGGCCGGCTCGGCAACTGGAGCGGTTGCACGGCGGGATGGGGATTATGCTGGATGACCTGGCAGCAGGCGCATATGCGCTGATTGTGGTGCTGCTGGTGAGATGGTGGGGATGAGGGACAGCTCGGCAGCGGTCAGCGAGTTAGCAAGTTAACGGGTTAGCGACAACGATGGTGCGCATTCTCAAATCCGAGCCCAGCACGGGGCCGAGGATCGACACGGTTTCGCCCACAGCGGCGCTGCCGGGCGGAGATGTGGAGATTCGCGGCGCCAACCTGGGCGGCGTGGCAGCCTCACGCGACGAAGCTCGAGGATGGGGCGGTGTGGAGTGGCGTCGGCCGGTGGCCATGCTCGGCGATCTCGCGGCGCCGGTTCTGCTGAGCCGCGCCGATCGGATGGTCCTGCGCGTGCCGGACGAAGCGGGGAGCGGACGGCTGCGCATCCTGCAAAACGGAGCGCAGAGCAATGCGGTGGACGTGCGGGTGGCTGGCCTGGTGGCGACCGGAATTCACGCAGTCGCAAATCCGGTGATGGACTCGACCGGGAATATCTATGTGACGTTTTCCGGGCAGCGCGGGCAGGAAACGCCGGTATCGGTATTCCGCATTGAGCGCGACGGCGAGATGCGGCCTTTTCTTCGCGACATCATGAACGCCACCGGACTGGCGATCGACTTCGAGGATAACATCTACGTCTCGTCGCGGCACGAGGGCAAGGTCTATCGCGTGACCCTAGGCGGAGCCGCGACGGTCTATGCCGAAGGGATGGGCATCGCTACGGGACTGACGTTCGATCCGGAGCAGAACCTGTATGTGGGTGACCGCAGCGGAACCATCTTCAAGATTGCGCCCGACCGGCAGATTTTCGTCTTCGCGACGCTGGAGCCGAGCGTAGCGGCGTACCATCTGGCGTTCGGACCGGACGGCACGCTCTACGTCACCGGGCCGACCACGTCGAGCTACGACGCGGTGTACGCCATCGATCACGAGGGCGGTATCGGCGTGCTGCACCGGGGACTGGGACGGCCCCAGGGTTTAGCCGTGGATGTGGCTGGTAATGTCTATGTGGCGGCCTCACTGCGCGGGCGGCGTGGCGTGGTTGCGATTACGCCGCAGGGAGAGGCTTCCCTCGCAGTTGCCGGCACGGGACTGGTTGGATTCGGTTTTGTGCCGGGCGGCGGCGCTCTGCTGGCCACCAGCACCTCGCTTTATCATTTGGCGTTGGGTGTGGAAGGCTGGCGGCTGGCCTGATCGTCTGCCACGAAGGAATGCCGGGAAGACCAGCCGAGGGGACGAATGAACGCGGAAATCATCGCGGTTGGGTCGGAGATGCTCACGCCGTACCGCCAGGACACCAACTCCCTTTACCTCACGGAGAAATTCAACGAGCTGGGCGTGGCCGTCGCTTATAAGACAATCGCGGGCGACCGGCTGAAGCACCTGACCGATGCCGTGCGTCACGCGCTGAGTCGCGTGGATATTGTGGCGATCACCGGCGGCCTCGGTCCCACGGAAGACGACCTGACGCGCGAGGCGACTGCGGCGGCGCTCGGGGCGCCGCTGAAGCGCGATCCGGACATCATCGCGCACCTGTACACGCGGGCGGCATCGCGGCGCGTGACCATGACCCGCAACAACGAGAAGCAGGCGGACGTGATTGAAGGTGCGACGATCCTGCCCAACGCCATGGGTTCGGCGCCGGGGCAGTGGCTGGATACGGTGGTCGGCGTCCATCGCAAGCTGGCCATGCTGCTGCCCGGCCCTCCGCATGAGATGAAGGCCATGTTCGAGGCGCAGTGTCTGCCGCGCCTCCAGGAGATCCTGCCGAAGCGCCACATCGCGACCCGTGTATTGAAGGCCGCGATGATCGGCGAGTCGGCAGCGGATGCCCGAATTGCGCCGATCTACACCCAGTACACGGACGTGGAGACGACCATCCTGGCGCATCTGGGGGACATCGAGCTCCGTCTCCAGTGCACCAGGCAAATCCCCGAAGTGGCGCAGGCGCGCGTGGACGAGCTGGCGGGCAAGATCGAGGAGGAACTGGAAGATTTCATCTATTCCTCGCAGGGCGAAACCCTGGAACAGATCATCCTCTACTACCTGGAAATGCGCGGCGCCACGATGGCCGTGGCGGAAAGCTGTACCGGCGGCCTGGTTGCGGAGCGGCTGACCAGCGTCAGCGGCAGTTCGCGGTCGTTTGTCGGCGGCGCGGTGGTCTACAGCAATCGGCTGAAGACGGAGCTGGCTGGCGTGGATGCGGCCCTGATCGCGAAGCACGGCGCGGTCAGCAGGGAAGTAGCCGAGGCTCTGGCGGAGGGAATTCGTGAACGGTGCGGCGCCACGCTGGGCCTCGGTGTAACCGGCATCGCCGGACCGAGCGGCGGATCGGACGAGAAGCCCGTTGGCCTGGTCTATCTCGCCGTGAGCGATGCCGACGGAACCGAAGTGGTGGAGAAGAGGTTTTCGAGCGACCGCGCCGGCATCCGCTTCTACGCCAGCCAGCAGGCCCTGGACATGGTGCGCAGAAGGCTGATGTAAAGACCGCCGGTTCCAGGTGGCAAGCCTCAATCTTTGAAGATTCGAAATTGATTCCGCTTACCTTCCTGACGTGCGTTCCGTCTTATGTGTTACAGTAGGTAACACTATGGCGCGTAACACTGAAATGAGTCACGATCCGGCAGAACTGGGGCAACTGGAGCGGGATGTTCTGAGCATTGTCTGGCAGAGAGCCGAAGCGACTGCCGACCAGGTCCGCGAGGAACTGGAGCGGCCGCTGAAGGATTCGACGATCCGCACCGTGCTGCGGCGGCTGGAAGAAAAGGGCTATCTGGAACACCAGGTGGACAGCCGGACGTTTGTGTACCGGCCGGCGGAGTCGCGGCAACGCGTGGCAGGACGCGCCGTGCAGCGCATCCTGGACTGGTTCTGCGCGGGATCCGTGGAGGAGCTGCTGGTAGGGATGGTGGATTCAAAAGTGGTGAGCCGCGCGGAACTGGAACGGCTGGCGCGGCGCATTGCGGCGGCGAAGAAACGGGAAGGAGGCAAAGCATGACGACCCTGGTGATCGAAGCTGCGCTGCGGGGATTGCTCTTTGCAGCGATGGTGGGAGCAGGCCTGAGCCTGCTGCGGGTAAAGCATGTGCCCGCGCGGAAAGCGGCGTGGACTCTGGTGCTCATCGCGTCCATGGCCATGCCTCTGCTGATGCGCTGGCCGCTGCTGACGGGCCTGCGCGGGAAGCTGGCGTGGGCGGCGCCAATTCGGATGAGCGGGGCGGTTGCGCCTCCTGCAGGCGTTTTGACGATACCAGCGCAGGCTGCGCCGAAAATCGCGGATCAGGATTCGGCCGCATTGCCGGCTGAGCCAACGAAGGACCCGGCAGCCGCGCCTGCTGAGACAGCGATATTGCCGGTGGTGGATGCGTCGGCTCTTTCCGGACAGGAAACCGTTGCGCCTGCGCCGGAACGGAGATTCACCTGGCCACCAGTGGGCGAGATGGTGGTGTGGCTCTATCTGGTTGTCGGCGGAGTGCTGCTGCTGCGGTTGCTGTTTGGGCTGGCTGCGGCTCTGCGGCTATGGGTGACGGCCGAGCCGCTGTCGCCGCTGGTGGCGCCGGATGGCAATGTGCGGGCAAGCAGGAGGATTGCTTCGCCGGTGACGGTGGGCTCGGGCATCGTGCTGCCCGCGGATTACGCGCAATGGGAACAGAGCCGGCTGCAGATGGTGCTTGCCCACGAGCGATCCCACGTGCGGCAGATGGATTTCTGGCTGCAACTGCTGGCGGGACTATATACGGCGGCGTTCTGGTTCAGTCCGCTGGGGTGGTGGCTGCGGCGCAAGCTGGCGCAACTGGGCGAAGCGATGAGCGATCACGCAGGGATGGAGGCCGCGCAAAGCGGCTCCGCGTATGCGCAGGTGGTGCTGGAGTTTGCCGCGATGCCGCGGCGGCGCGTGCCAGGCGTCGCGATGGCCAGCACCGGGAACCTCTCGCGGCGGATCGATTCGCTGCTGAATGAGAGCCGTTTCCGCAGCGCGTTCGCGGAAGGGCGGCGGCGGGCGCTGGCGTCGCTGTTGTTGATTCCGGCGGCGCTGTTTGCCGTGACGACGCTGGTTCGGGTTCCCACGGCAGCAGCACAGACAGCGCCCGCAAACGCAGGACCGGCGCACGCACCGGCACAACCAGGCCCATCCGTTGCGTCGTCAGGTTTCGGGCCAGCGCAAGCGTCGCCATCGGCCGCCGCGCCCCGGACCGGACAGGCATTTGCGGGACAGGGAGTGGACGCGGGACAGGTGACGGATGTGGCGCCGCAACAGAATCCGCCACAGCCGCCGCCGCAGACAGTCCCGGCATCTCCACCTGCTGCGGCTCAGCCCGTCTCGCCGCAGGCAAATGCCCCGACCGTGCTGGATGCGGAGCCGATGCAGGAGCTCACGATCCCCAATCTGCCGGATATCAGGATCCCGAATATCAAGGTTGCGGTGCCCGGGATGACGGACTCACTCGCACCGCTCGAGCTGGAGCTGAGGGGAGTGATGGCTGGAGGGCCGGGGGATGGCAACACCTTCGTGTGGCCGGACAGCAGCCTGTTCATGATGCCCGATGGCAGCACGCACGGCTACGCTTACTACTTCTCCTCCAGCGGGGATTCCTGGGCCATCGTGGACGCGCAGGGGGAGCACCTCAGCATGGGAAGCGGGACTGCGAAGCAGCAGCTCGATCTGGCGCAGCGGATGACGAAGGGTCCCTTCCTTTGGTTCACCCATGACGGGAAATCGTACATCGTGGATGATCCGGCAATCGTGGCTCAGATCAGGGCTCTCTATCAACCCATGAGGGCGCTGGACCAGCAGCAGGAGAGCCTGGGCGTTCAGCAAAGGGTCCTTGGAAGAATGGAAGAGGAGCTGGCCCACTCATTCCGGGACAGTGAAACTGTTCGGGTGCCGAATCTCTCGAAGGAGATGACGGATGCGGAGGCGGCACTGCAGAATTTAAAGACGGAACAGGGACAGATGCTCAGCGAGGAGAAGCTGAGCGAGGTGCAGGCGAAGCTCTCTGAAGTCGAAGCGCGGCTGGGAACCCTGGAGGCCAGCGCCGCGATGCAAAACAAATTCGGCGCGAAGATGCGCGAACTGGGCCAGCAGCAGCGACAGCTCGGTGAGCAGCAGCGGCAACTTGGCCAGCAGCAGAAGAAACTGGCCGAGCAGGCGCAACAGCAGGTGCAGAGCATCATCCAGCAATGTCTGAAGAGCGGAAAAGCCACTCAGGTGAAATGAAGGTGGCTGCCGGGAGCAGATAGCGATCCAGGCGCGGGCGCGGATGGGGATTCCCGGTCCACTGCAACTGATAGACTCGTAAGCGCCATGCCCTTCTTTCCGTATTGTCTGGCTGCGCTGACGGCGTATCTGTTTGGGTCCATTCCTTTCGGATATCTGCTGGTGCGGCTGGTCCGCAAAGAAGACATTCGTGAAAAAGGCAGCGGCAACATCGGCGCGACCAATGTGATCCGCTCCGGCTCGAAAGGGCTGGGCGCGCTCACCTTTCTGCTGGACGTGCTGAAGGGCTTCTTCGCCGTGGTGTTGTGCGGGCTGATCGCCGGACGGGCCGGACTGGCTCCGGGCGTGCGGGCGAACGTGGTGGCGCTGGCGGCGCTGTTCGCGATTCTGGGGCACATTTACACGGTCTGGCTGGGTTTCAGGGGCGGGAAGGGCGTGGCGACCGCTTTCGGTGTCTTTCTCGCGCTGGCTCCCTGGGCCGCGCTGGCGGCGCTGGGAGCCTTCGTCCTGATCTTCGCGGCGTCGCGATACGTCTCGCTGGGATCGATTCTGGCGGCGGCGGCGTTTCCTGCGTTCGCGCTGCTGATTCCGGATGCACTGCGCATCCAGCGTACGCCCTGGGCGACAGCGGTGCTGTTCCTGGTGCCGCTGATCGTGATCGTGAAGCACCGCCAGAACATCGCGCGGCTGATGAGCGGGAAAGAGTATCGCTTCGGCGGAACGCGAGCGAATCGCACGGGGACGACCAGCGTATGAGCCGCATTGCTGTGATGGGCAGCGGGGCATGGGGCACCGCGCTGGCAATCAGTCTGGCGCGGCGCGGCGGGCACCAGATTGCGCTGTGGTCCTTCGAGAAACCCGTAGCTGAAGCCATGCGCACCGGGCGCGAGAACACCGCGTTTTTACCGCGGTTCCGGCTGCCCGAGCCTATCATGCCAACGGACGATGCAGCCGAAGCTTTGCACAACGCAGAAATTGTGGTGCTGGTGACGCCATCGCAGTTCACGCGCTCTACCGTGCGTAGCTTTGTGGAGCATCTGCGGCCGGAGCAGGCACTGGTGAGCGCGACCAAGGGCATCGAGGACGAGAGCTGCCTGCGCATGAGCCAGGTGATTGCCGAGGTGCTGACCGAGCACGGGCTGACGCTGCCCTTCGGCGCGCTGAGCGGGCCCTCGTTCGCACAGGAAGTGGCGGCGGGTGCGCCCACGGCGATCACGATTGCTTCGGCGGACAGCGAGCTGGCCGGACGCGTCCAGCGGGAGTTCTCCAGCAAGTCGCTGCGGCTCTACACGAACGACGATGTAGTGGGCGTCGAGCTGGGCGGCTCGCTCAAGAACGTCATCGCCATTGCCGCCGGCATTGTCGCCGGGCTGGAGCTGGGGCTGAATACCAACGCTGCGCTCATTACACGCGGCATTGCGGAGATGACCCGGCTGGCGGTGGCCTGCGGCGGCCGACGGGAAACCCTGGCGGGGCTCTCGGGCGTCGGCGATTTGGTGCTGACCTGTACGGGATCCCTGTCGCGGAACCGTACCGTCGGCATGGGACTGGGCCGGGGATTGCGGCTGAACGAAGTGCTGGCCGGGCTGGGAGGTCAGGTGGCCGAGGGGGTGCGGACAACTTCTGCGGCACTGGGGCTTGCTCGGATGCATAATGTAGAGATGCCGATTGCGGAGCAGATGGAAGCGATTCTGATGCACGGCAAAGCGCCGGAGCGCGCAATTGAAGAATTGATGTTGCGTCCCGGCCGGGACGAGTAGCGGGCCCAGGAGCTGGCGCCAACGATGAATCCGGAAGCTCGGAAAGAGACCATTCCGGAAGCGCTGTGATTGCTTACGCCGAGGCGGTCGCGTAAGGTTTTCCCCAGTTGAGATGAACCGGTAACACGTTTGTGGGACACCGCGCGGCGGGAGAGTCCATACACTGGCAATGGAAGCGCCCGTGGCGACATCGCGCAGCAGGAGAACGAACAACATGGAGGATTCCCCCCGGCGCGCAGTTCAAACCTCTCCACCCGGGGAGTCGGCGGGAATTCGACGCTTTCGCCGGCGCGTCTTCGCGCGTTTGCTGACGATTTTCCTGGTCATGCTTGCGGCCACTCTGGCCGCGGTCTGGTTCACGGAGAGAGTCGCTGGTTCCAGGACCGTGGTCCTCGCTGTGGCAGCCATCACCGGTCTCATTGCGAGCATTTTGCTGGCACTGCTGGGTAGCGGCCGGCTGGGGCGTGGGGCCCGGGACCTGGTGAACGTGATCGAGCCGGAGTCTCTGTCGCACGGTCAGGAACGCGCACACGAAACTTCCGACAGGCTGTTTTCCGAAATCATCCGGAGCTGGCAGAACGCAGCGCAGATTCTGGAAGAAGGCCGAGCCGAAAAGCGGGACGAAGCGCGCCGGAATTACCAGGCCCTGACTGAGCTGATTCGTATGGTCTCCAAGGCGGTGGACGAGCGCGCCGCGTATCTGCGGGGACACTCGGAACGGGTGGCTCACTACGCTGCCGCTATTGCGGAAAAGCTGGGGCTGGACGAAAGGCAGGTGGAGCAGATCCACCTCGCCAGTCTCCTGCACGATATCGGGACGCTGGGCATTGAGGATTACCTGGTCACGAAGGACGCGCCCCTGGCGCCGGACGAATTCGAGATCGTGAAGGCGCACACGGTCAAAGGCGCGGCGATTCTGCGTCCCATCGAGCTGCTGCACGATCTGATCCCCGGCGTGGAACTGCACCACGAGTCGCTGGACGGCATGGGCTATCCCTACGGTCTGAAAGGAGACGAGATTCCGCTGATGGCGAGGGTCATCGCGGTAGCCGACTCCTTTGATGCGATGACGACGCCGCGGCCGTATCAGGCGGCCATGAATTCCGAATACGTGCTGGAGATCATGAAACGGCTCGCCGGAACACGCTATGATCCCGCGGTGGTCAACGCCCTGACGGCGCTGGTGCGCAGCGGCGCCGTCGATGTGAAGCCGGTACGCGTCCCTGCGTCCTTCCGCAAGAGACGGCCGATGATGGAAACCGCCTGAACGCCAGGAATATCGAACCTCATCGATTACACTGCGAAGGGGTACGAGGCTACAGCAAAAACCAGGCAGGTGCGTCCCGAAGCAGGGGTGCCCAGGTCGACGCGGCCAACAGAGGGCGGCGACACTGAAAAACCTGAACAGGCACAGTTACCCCGGTTTTGCTCGAAGGCGCGGTTTTCATGATCCAGACGTTGTTCGGCAGCCTGAACGAAGAGGATCCGGAGAGCCTGAGCATCCTGGACCGGATGCGCAAGGCGGTCTCGCGGACCCGCGACAATCTGGGCGAGCGGCTGGACAACGTGCTGGCGATGGCGCGTGCCATCGACGAGTCCGCGCTCGAAGAACTGGAGATGAGCCTGATCGCAGCCGACCTGGGCGTGAGGACGGCCACGGAGATCACGGCGAATCTGCGGGAACGCGCGAAGCAGCAGCAGATTCGGGATGGCGCGGAACTGAAAAAGCTGCTGAAGGAGCAGATCCGGACCATTCTGGACGAAAATGGGCGACAACCAGCGATGGTGACCGCGCCTCCGGAAGTCATCATGATGGTAGGCGTGAATGGAACAGGCAAGACCACCACCAGCGGGAAACTCGCCGCATGGTATCGGGCACGTGGAAAGACCGCGCTGCTGTGCGCTGCGGATACGTTTCGCGCCGCGGCCATCGAGCAACTGGAAGTCTGGGGCGAGCGCAGCGGCGTGGAGATGATCCGCACCAGACAGGGAGGCGATCCTTCAGCCGTGCTGTTCGACGCGTTGCAGGCGGCGAAGACGCGCCAGACCGATGTGGTCATCGTGGATACAGCCGGCCGGCTGCACACCAAAACCGGGCTGATGGCTGAGCTGGACAAGATGCGCCGCACGGCGCAGAGAATCATTCCGGAAGCGCCGCACGAGGTATTGCTGGTGCTGGACGCGACGACAGGGCAAAATGGACTGCAGCAGGCCCGCCTGTTCACCGAATCGGCTGGCGTCACCGGTATCGTGCTGACGAAGCTGGATGGAACCGCGAAGGGCGGGATCGCCGTCGCCATTGCGCGGGAGATGCAGCTGCCGGTTCGGTTCGTCGGTGTCGGCGAAGAGCTGAACGATCTGCTTCCCTTCGACAGCGAAGCGTTTGCCCGCTCGCTGCTGGAAGCGTGAGGATGGGTAAGGAGTCAGGGTGCACGAACGAACGCAAGCTTCCGGTCCGCAGGAACACTGGATGCAGGAAGCTCTGGTCCAGGCGCGAAACTCGATAGGCGTTGCATCGCCCAATCCTCGAGTTGGCTGTGTGCTGGTGAAAGACGGCGAGATCGTGGGCCGAGGGTTTCACGCCTGGGACCGCCTGGATCACGCGGAGATTTGCGCGCTGAAGGAAGCGGGCCGAGCGGCGCGCGGAGCCACGGCGTACGTGACGCTGGAGCCATGCTGCCACACCGGGCGCACCGGACCCTGCACACGGACGCTGATCGAAGCCGGCGTATCGAAAGTGGTCGCCGCCACCGAGGATCCGAATCCGGCCGTGCACGGCAAGGGTCTGGAGGAGCTGCGGCAGGCCGGCGTTGAGGTGGAAACCGGGGTGCTGCAGCACGAGGCGCGGCGACTGAACGATGGATTCGTGCGTCATATCCGGACCGGGCTGCCGTTTGTGAATCTGAAAGCGGCCGTTTCCCTCGACGGACGCATCGCGCCGCCGCCGGGCAGTGCGCCCCGCGGCTCGCCGGTGTATCTGACTGGCGAGGAATCGCGGGCAGAGGTGCAGCGGATGCGGCACGAAGTGGATGCGGTGATGACCGGTGTCAACACCGTGCTGCAGGACGACCCGCTGCTGACGGATCGCTCCGCACTCGAGCGGCGGCGGCCGCTGCTGCGAGTGGTTCTGGATTCGGCGCTGCGCATGCCGCTGGATTCGAAGCTGGTGCGGACCGTCCAGGACGATTTGCTGGTGTTTTGCACAGTAGCGCGCACAGATCGGCAGCGGGGCCTGGAGGCGATGGGCGTGCGCGTGGAGCGTGTACAGGCAGAGGAAACGGTCCCGGCAACAGAGGAGCGGCGCTGGAGTGAGCCAGGGCGGCGCGCTGGGGTGCCGATCCATCAGGTGTTGCTCAGGCTGGGCGAGATGGGCGTGCTGAATGTGATGATGGAAGCGGGCGCACAGCTAAACAGCTCGGCGTTGACCGGCCACCACGTGGACAAGGTCACGCTATTCTACGCGCCGGTCTTCCTGGGGATTCACGGCGTCCCGCTGCTGCAGGAAGCCATCGTGCCGCCGCCGATGTGCGCCCCGCCGCAGGTGGAGCAGTTTGGCGCGGATCTGCGCGTGGAGTGCTATTTGCGCGACCCGTGGGCGTAGAGACGCGGAAAGCGGGCGAGAGCATGTTCACAGGCATTATCGAAACGACGGGCACGGTAGCCAGTCTGGAAGCGCGGCGGGGAACAGCGCGCATAGCGATCTCCGCGCCGGGGCTGGCGGAACGGCTGCGCGTGGGCGATAGCTTTGCCGTAAGCGGAACCTGCCTGACTGCGCTGGAGATGGCGCCGCCTCTGGTCTTCGCGGACCTGGCGGCGGAAACTCTGGCGCGGACCTCCCTGGGGCAGCTGCGGCCCGGTTCGGTAGTCAATCTGGAGTTGCCCACTCCGGCAGGCGCTCCACTGGGCGGCCACATCGTGCAGGGACATGTGGACGGCTGTGGCGAATTGGTGTCGCTGGAGCCGGTACATGCGAGCGCCGATCCCGCGCTGGCGGACTGGTGGCTGCGCGTGCGGGTTCCCGAGAACACGCGGGCATTCATGGTGGAGAAGGGGTCGATTGCCATCGATGGCATCAGTCTGACGATTGCCGCGTGGGACGGCGAAATCGTGAGCGTGGCGATTCTGCCGCACACGCGCAACGCCACGAATCTGCGCGTGCTCCAGCCCGGCGATCCGGTGAATGTGGAAGCCGATGTGGTGCTGAAGCTGGCGGTGGAGCGGAGCCTGAAGCCAGCCTCCACATCGGAAGTAACACTTGAAGATCTGGTTGCTAATGGCTACTAACGTTGTCTTTGAATGATGCAATCATGACACTACGAGGCAGCCCCAGGAGTCCCGGCCTTTAGGCGGAGAATTACAGAGACGACGTTGACTGCGGGACTTCAGGCTCGCAGCTTATCCTTCTCTCACTGCGGCGTGATGATGCCCCCCACCGGCGTGCGTTCCGGGTACTTCTTCGCGCCCGGACGGATCAGGTGCATCGCTTCGGCGATAGCGTCGATGTATTTGAGGCCGGAGCCGGTATTGAACAGGACCACCTGATCGCTCGGCTTCAGGAATCCCGTCGCCAGCAGGTGGTCGTATGCAGCAGTCGCCGTCGCGCCTTCAGGGCAAAGCAGCAGCCCTTCGTGGCGCGCCCAGTCGAGCAGCGAAGCGAGGATTTCCTCGTCGGAGCGATCGACGACAGTCCCGCCCGACTCACGGACGATATCGAGGATGGTGGAGTCGCCATAGGGTTTGGGAACGCGCAGCCCGGCGGCGAAGGTCGCGGCGTTTTCAAACATTTTGGAGACCGCGGCGCCTTCCTTCCAGGCACGCGCGACCGGCGCGCAGCCGGAAGCCTGAACCGCGATCATTTTGGGGCGCCGTCCGCTCACCCACCCCATCTGCTCCATTTCCTCGAAGGCCTTCCACATCCCGATCAGGCCCACACCGCCCCCGGTCGGATAGAAGACGGCGTCGGGGTAGGTCCACCCAAGCTGCTCCACCAGCTCGTAACCCATGGTTTTCTTGCCCTCGACGCGGAAGGGCTCCTTCAGCGTGGAGACGTCGAACCAGCCTTCCGTTTTCGCTCCCTCGGCGACGAGGCGGCCGCAGTCCGAGATGAGCCCGTCGACCAGCGTGACATGCGCGCCGTACGCCATGCCTTCGAGGTAGTTGGCCATCGGCACATCGCGCGGCATGAAAAGGTGGGCCTCGATTCCCGCGGCGGCGGCGTACGCAGCCAGAGCGCTGGCGGCGTTGCCGGCCGATGGCGCCGCGAGCTTTTTCAGCCCGTAATGGCGCGCCATGGTGACGGCCAGCGACATGCCGCGCGCCTTGAAGCTGCCGGTCGGATTGTTGGCTTCCTCCTTAATCAGCAGACCCGGGTGCCGCCGGCTGGGCAGCATCGGCGTCCAGCCCTCGCCAAGCGTGACAGGATCGGCTGCGGGCAGCACATCGGCATAGCGCCACAGCGAGGCCGGTGCATTGGGCCCGGGCTTCTTCGCGTACTTCAGCGCGCTGTAGCGAACGTAGAGCGATCCGGCGCAGGCAGGGCAGACCGTCTGCGGGCGTTCAGCAGAAACCGTTCGATGACAGCGGGAACATTCCAGAGGGTCGATCTTCGGCATGGCTACAGAGTACAAGGTTGTAACCTGCTTCCCTGGATCCGGACAGAACTGAGCAGGATTTCCGGAAGCGGAGGGGCAAAAGATGAGCAGGAGCAGGCATATGGCGGGGCAGATCATCGCTGCGCTGAAGCAGGTCGAGGCTGGGTCCACGGCTATTGCGATTGCAGTTGTGGCAATTCGTTCTGTTCTTAATCGCCCAGAGTTGCGCTACCGCTATTTGAATCATTGTTGGAACTGTGGGCGCACAATGTGATCGCTGGATCAGTTTCCCGTTCGTGGACGGCGATGCTGGCTGCGACGGTATTGCCAGATGCCGAAGAGGATGCTGGCGGCCATGAGCGAGAGGAAGGAATAGAGGATCACGTTCGACCGCCCCGCGAGGTACTGGCTCCAGAGGCGCAGGATCTGATGGCCGTAGAGGAGGGCAACGGCGGCTTCGGCACCGTAGCGGAGGGAACGGGCGATGCCGAGAGCGATGAGGAGCTGGCGGCGGGTAACGCCCAGGGCTCCGGCGGCGAGGATGAAGGGCATGAGCGGAATGGGCGGAGGGAGCAGGGCCGCGATGCAGACGGTGACGATGCCGTGGCCGCGAATCCAGCCGGTGAGGCGGGCGCGAAGGCGCTTGCGGTTCTTCATGGTGCGGTCGAGCATGGCCTCGCCGCCCTTCTTGCCGGTTTTCCAGGTGAGATATCCACCGATCAGGCTGCCGGAGACGGCGGCCAGAGCCAGCAGCCAGGGCCATCCGCCATGCGCGCCGAGAATAAGGATGAGAATGTCGGTGCTGCCAGGGATGGGCAGAGGGATGGGCGAGGCGTCAAGCAGCGCGACGCCGAAGACGCCGAAGGCGCCGAAATGCAGAATCCAGCCGGGAATGAGTCGCCTGTGGGCGTGAGAGGCGGTTTCGCGGGTGGCGGCGTACACGGTGATAGGACGCGAAAAGCAGGGGTTACGATCTACGGATCGGGAGCCAGGAAACGAAGAGCGGGGATGGCTGGAAGCGCGCCGCATTCGATGCCGTAGCGGTAGAAAAGTTCAAGGCCGGCAAGGCAGGCATCGTCGAGGTGATACCAGATGTTCTGCGATAGATAGGTATGGATGGTGGCGCGGGGGATGGGGATGCGGGCAGCCCACTCGCCGGCGAGCGCGTCGATATGCGCCAGGCCTTCGTCGCGGGAACGCTGGAAGTCGTCGATGACCCGGGCGGCGGTGAGGCCGGAGCCGGCGATGACTTCGGGGCGGACGGCCCAGAAGGCGGAGACCCAGACGGTTCCGGTGAAGGCGTGCCACTCGTGGGCAAGGTCGAGATAGAGGAGGCGCTCGCCGGTGCGTCGCTCGCGGGCTTCGCGGTCCTCCAGGGCGAGAAGCGCGGGATCGCCGATGAGGAGGGCCGCGTCGGCCTGGGCGAGCATGGCGTCGAGATCGGGCGGGTGCGGGAAGAACTCGGGCTGCGTACGCCAGAACCGCGAAAAGAGGATGCGCGTGTAGGCGACGGTCGTGCGCGACGCGGTGTCGAGAGCGACGCGGCGCACGCCCCCTGGGTCTTCGGGTGCGGCGCCGTCGGGATGGCGGACCACCAGGATGAGCGAGCGGACATGGTCGCGGGAGGCGATAGCGCAGCCGGGAATGACAGCGAGCGAAGAAGTGTGGGCCGCGACAGGAATGAGCCCAATGTCGGCCTGACCGGCATTCAAACGCGCGGCACATTCGGCCGGAGTGTCTTCCTGGATGGAGTAACGCGCGGCCAGCTCGGAGCGGGAGGGTTCATGCTCGAAGCTCCACATCAGCGGCGCTGGATTGAGGAAGCGGATGGCCGAGATGCGGAGGCGTTGTGGCACTGGTCAGTGTAAATGAGAGTGGCTTCGGTAACGTGCGGAGGCGCGGATTGGCTTGACCGGGGATGATGCGGCGGGTGTGATGAAAGCAGCGAACAGGGATGAAGCGGCTGGGGATGGAGCGATGAGCAGGGAGAGCATGTGAGCGCTGGGGCGAGTGAGGCCGCTGCGGGGCAGAGTGTGTCGTTCAGGGAGCGGCAAGCGTGGCTGGCGCTGGCGATGACGCCCGGTGTGGGCCCGAGGCGGATTCTGCGCGCGGTGGAGCGCTGCGGATGCGCGGCGCAGCTGATGCATCTGCCGCTGACGGAGCTGGAAGCACTGGATCTGCCGGCGCAGGCGGCACAATTCATCAGCTCGGGCGAGGCGGAGCACGCGGCGGATCAGGAGATGGAGAAGCTGGCGGCGACCGGCGCTTCGGTGCTGACGTATCGGGATGAGGCGTATCCGGAGCGGCTAAAGGAGATCTACGATCCGCCGGCTCTGCTCTGGGTCCGGGGCAATGCCGCTCTGCTGACGCAGCCTTCGCTGGCTGTGGTGGGCACTCGCCATCCGACCCCGTATGGGACAGGCATGGCAGAGATGCTCTCGCGGGATCTTGCGATGCGTGGGCTGACAATCCTGAGCGGGATGGCGCGCGGGATCGACTCGGCGGCGCACAAGGGCGCGCTTGCGGCGAAGCGGCCAACGATTGCGGTATGGGGTACGGGCGTGGACGTGATTTATCCAAAGGAGAACAAGTCGCTCGCCGAGCAGATCATCGCGGGCGGGGGAACAATCCTCTCGGAGCTGCCGCTGGGGACGTTCCCTGCCCCGCAGAATTTCCCGAAGCGGAATCGGATCCTGAGCGGAATGAGCGTTGGCGTGCTGGTGGTGGAGGCGGGCGAGTACAGCGGCACGCGGGTGACGGCGCGCTGCGCGCTGGAGCAGAACCGCGAAGTCTTCGCCGTTCCCGGCAACGTGACCACGAAAAATGCCTGGGGGCCTAACCTGCTGATTAAACAGGGCGCGAAGCTGGTGGCGTGCTGGGAGGACGTGTGGGAAGAACTGCCCACGCAGGTGCGAACGGCACTGGAGCAGAGCGAGGAATTTGCATCCCGGGAAACCCGCGAGGCATCGTTATTCGAGGAATCGCCGGCCGATCCCGCGGTTTCGGCTGCGGAGGCGCGAGTTCTGAGCGTGCTGCGCCGGGACGAGGCGCTGCAGATGGATGAAATCCTCGGGAAGCTGGAGCCGGAGATGAGCTCTTCCGAGGTCTTCACAGCACTGTTCGAGCTGGAATTGGCGGGCCGAATTCGACAACTTCCGGGCAGGAATTACGTCAGAAGTTTCTGAGCTTTTTGGCAGCCAGAGTGACCGGGCGGGCGATGCATGCAGGAACCGCGCCTGGATTCAGGGCGCCGGGTCGTGGTAGCTTCCGGAGAGAAAGTCCTGTAAAAGTGAGCCGCAGGGCGCAAGCCAGGTGTAGGGTGGATCGGCTGAGAGTGGCAGCGTGGTCTTAACCCAACGACACGGAGGTCGGTTTGGCTTTAGCTCCGAATGTTTTTGAGAAAGCGAGGGCGATACCTTCGTAAATTCCCATGAAGATCATGATGAAGATGGTAAAGATAACGAAGTGACCGAACGGATGCGCCATCGGTCCCAGGTGCTTGTCAAAACTGGAAGCTTCATATTGGAGGTAAGCAGCTCGTCCCATCAAGTGCTTTTTCCACAGGTCCTGCGTCATGAAAGCGCCGGTGGCCGCAGAAAAAAGGATGAGCGCGAGGAAGCGGGTAATGAAGCACTTGCTCATTGCGCGATTATAACGACGACTACTGTCGTAGTCGCAGGATTCGGTGATTTGGGCTTAACGAAAAAAAGGAAACAATGAGTAAATCGCTGGTTATCGTCGAGTCGCCCGCGAAGGCGAAGACGATCAATAAATATCTGGGGAATGACTATCAGGTCGAAGCGTCCTTCGGCCACATCATGGACCTGCCGAAGCGGGACATCGGTGTGGAGCTGAAGCACCGGACCTTCAAGCCGACGCTGATCGTTACGCCCGATAAGGAAAAGGTTGTGGCGAAGCTGCGCAAGATGGCAGCGAGCGCGGATGCTGTGTATCTGGCGCCTGACCCGGACCGCGAAGGCGAGGCGATTGCCGCGCATCTGGCGATGCAACTGCTGCCGGCGGTGAAGGACAAGAACCGCATTCATCGCGTCACCTTCAACGAGATCACGAAACGGGCGGTGGTGCAGGCCTTCGATCATGCGCGGGGTATTGACGAGAACCTGGTCGACGCGCAGCAGACGCGGCGCGTCCTGGATCGGATCGTGGGCTATCAGATTTCGCCGCTGCTGTGGGACAAGGTGCGGCGGGGGCTCTCCGCGGGGCGCGTGCAGACAGTCGCGGTGCGGCTGATCGTGGAGCGCGAGGAGGAGATCCGGAAATTCAATGCCGTCGAGTACTGGACGATTGATACGGCGCTGACGCCGGTCCCGGAAGGTCCCGAATTCACGGCCCGGCTGGTGGCGATCGACGGAGCGAAGGCCGAAGTAGCGACGGTGAGCGCGCCTTCCGTGGGCGACGGTAAAACGGCCGACGCAATCGTGGCCGCTCTGGGCAAGGCGCAGTGGAGCGTGCGCCAGGTAGAGCGCAAGGAGCGCCGGCGGAGCGCGACGCCTCCGTTCACAACCAGCAAACTGCAGCAGGATGCTTCGCGGCAACTGGGATTCAACGTGCGTCGCACCATGGGCGTGGCGCAGCGCCTGTACGAAGGCGTGGATTTGGGCTCGGAAGGCACAGTGGGGCTGATCACCTACATGCGTACCGATTCGACGCGCGTTTCGCCGGAGGCGATTGCGGCGGTGCGTGGGTATATCGGGCAGAAGCTCGGCCAGCAGTATCTGCCGGAGCAGGCCAACGTGTACCGCTCCAAGAACGACGCGCAGGATGCGCACGAGGCGATCCGGCCCACCAATCCGGAACTGCACCCGGACGACATCAGGCGGTATCTCAGCGACGAGCAGTATCGGCTGTACAAGCTGATCTGGCAGCGGTTTGTCGCGTCGCAGATGGTGCCTGCGGTCTATGACCAGACGACGATCAACATTGCGGCGAAGGCGGACCGCACGTACGATTTCCGCGCCAGCGGATCGGTGCTGAAGTTCGACGGATTCCTGCGCGTGTACCACGAAGCCACGGATTCGGACGACGACGACGAGATAAAGAACGCGCTGCCGGCGGTGAAGGACGGCGACGCGCTGCGGCATGTGCGCGCGATTCCCGAGCAGCACTTTACGGAGCCGCCGCCGCGGTACAACGAAGCCTCGCTGGTAAAAGAGCTGGAGGAGCAGGGCATTGGCCGGCCGTCAACATACGCGTCGATCATTACGACCATCCA
>JASHRH010000329.1 GCA_030037475.1 Acidobacteriaceae bacterium | reverse complement strand
TCGTTCACCCGCGAGCGCGGCACCTTGATGGCGTTCGCCAACTCATAAACGCTGATGCCCAATGGCACCAGGAACTCGTCGCGCAGGATCTCGCCCGGATGCACCGGCGGCAGGCGGCGGCCGGAACGCACATCCGAGAAATCAACTTGCCGCTTGTTCAGCTCTTCACGCTTGATTGTCATTTCCGCCTCCTCAATAGTCGGCGATTTCGACGTCCTGGGCCTCGCCGCTTTGCCAAACGAAGCAAATCCGCCATTGATCGTTGATCCGAATGCCGTGCTGGCCCTGCCGATTCCCATGCAGCATTTCCAGACGATTGCCCGGCGGCACGCACAGATCGTCGAGTTGCCTAGCAGCGTCGATCGCCGGAAGCTTTGCGCGGGCACGGCTCTGTATCGTGCAGGGCTATTTCTACGACTGGTCGCGCAACGGCCTGTTCGTGGCCATCAATCATATACTGGTGATGGACGCACGTGAGAAAGCGGGACGCCTGGCGAGCTCGACCGCCGGGGTGATCGATAGCCAATCGGTGAAGACCACGGAAAGCGGCGGTCCACGCGGCTTTGATGCCGGCAAGAAAATCAAAGGCCGCAAGCGCCACATTGTCACCGACATCGCGGGCCACTTGATCGGCCTGAAGGTTCATGCGGCCGATATCCAGGATCGCGATAGCGCCGTCAGCGTCCTGGCATCCATTCGCTTCCTTTATCCCTGGCTGCGCCACATCTTCGCTGACGGCGGCTATGCCGGCGACAAACTCCGCGATGCGTTGAGCAAATGCGGACAGTGGACCATCGAGATCATCAAGCGGCCCGACCAGGCCGCCGACTTCCAAGTGCTGCCGCGCCGATGGGTCGTCGAACGGACCTTCGCTTGGATCGGCCGATGCCGAAGGCTCGCCAAAGACTTCGAGGCAACCATCGCAAGCGCGGTCGCCCGGGTCCTCGTCGCCCACATTCGCACTCTCACCAGAAGGCTCGCAAGGGCTTGAAATCAAATCTATCGTTTCGAGTCAGACTCTCAGGCAGCCGGCTGATTCCATGCCGTCGGAAGCAACGATGCAAGGATGATCGCGTGAGGTGCGGAACGATGACCTGCAGAGCATAGAGGCAATCGTCAAGCGGCAGCAGCGTGTGCTTGCGAAAGGCGACAATCAGCGCCTCTTCCTCCCTACTGAGAACTGATGAGCGAGGCTCCTTCGGGCCCACGCGAGCATCGCAGACCGAACCGCGTCGGCGCCATTTGGCAACCGTCCGTCTTTGGATTGATGCCGTAGCGGGCGGCGAGCTCCCTCAGGCTCGCTTGACTATTTTGTATTGCTCGACGGACCGCCTCAGTCGTCGTGGCGCTGCCGTGGAGAATCTGCCCCATAGCTCATCCCTCCGAAGATCGTGGTACAATGCACCATGATTCCGTGGGACTAAACACCTAGCTCTCACTCCCGACGAATAGTAGGCGATTCTCGTCGCACATGACATCACGGCGGATGACGCGGCTTCCTTTATCCGCAATGCAGAGGACCGTGACCTGGAAGGCTTCCTCGAAAATTAGCAAAATCTGATCAAAATCTGATCATGCTTTGCGTAATTCCTGATCTTGCGTAATCCTTGGGATTTGGTTTATGCTTTGTTGACTGAATTGGATCTGCTGCATCGGGCCAGCTTATGCGTTGATTTCGTTCGCAGAGTAGTGGCGGGAAAATAACAGTGCTTTGCACAACGCCATCGATACTTCAGCGGTGCCTTGCTCGATCAAGGAGGAGGCTTTGACGCGGTGCCGGCAAGATGATTCCGCGCCGTGGCGGATTGGGGTGTTGTTCTCCCAGTCCGGCGTTATGGCTGTGATCGAAGAGACGCAGCTGCGGGCGACGTTGCTCGCAATCGACGAGATCAACCAAGCCGGCGGCGTGAACGGCCGTGAAATCGTGCCGGTGATCTACGATCCGGAATCTGACGCCCAGACCTACGCACTTTGTGCCGCGCGGCTGATGATCGAGGACGGCATCACGATGATTTTTGGTTGTTACACATCGAGCAGCCGAAAAGCGGTCTTGCCGGTCGTAGAAAGATTGAACGGCCTACTATGGTACCCGACGCTCTACGAGGGTTTCGAATTCTCATCCAACGTGATTTACACAGGTGCTGCGCCCAATCAGAACAGCGTGGCACTTTGCTCCTATCTGGTGCATACATACGGTACGCGGTTCTTCTTCGTTGGTTCGGATTACGTCTATCCGCGCGCATCCAACCGCGTGATGCGCGAGCTGTTGCGCAGTCGCGGCTGCACGGTCGCCGGCGAAACCTATCTCGATCTTCGCTGCAAGCGGTCCGACTTCCGTCCGGTGATGCGTCAGATCAAGAACACCGGGGCCGATGTGATTTTTTCGACCGTTGTCGGCGATTCGACCGTGCATCTCTACCAGGCGTTTGCCGAAGCCGGCCTCGATGCCGGCGTGACGCCGATCGCCAGCCTGACCACGACGGAAGCGGAAGTGCGCGCAATGGGGTTTGATGTAGCCACCGGCCACATCACCGCGGCACCCTATTTCCAATCCGTGAGCGGCGAGCGCAATGACTGTTTCGTTAGGTGCTACAAGGCGCGTTACGGCGAGGATGAGCCGACCAACATGTGCGCGGAGGCGGCCTATTTTCAGATCCATCTTTTCGCGAACGCTTTGGCGGAGGCGAATTCGATGGAAACCGACCTTATCAAGCAAAGCGCATTAGGTTCCGATTACGACGCACCGCAGGGCCTCGTATCGGTGAGTGCGTCCACCAGCCATACTAATTTGTGGCCCCGCATTGGGCGCGTCGACCGGCGAGGTCAGTTCCAAATCATGCAACAATCGTTGATGCCGGTTTGGGCGGACCCGTTTCTGATCGGGCGCGGCGAGGTCGGCGCTTTGGCTCTGCGATCATGAAAGAGCCGCGCCATCGGCCCCAAGTCGGCACGGCGGCCGGGCGAGAGGCGACGGGCGCCGCGGCGGAAATATCCTCCTTGGACATTGTGATGGTTGTTCCGCCCGACGATGAAGGGGAAATGTTGGGCCGCGAACTGTTGCGTACCCGCGGCAATGTGCGCCGGGTCTGGCCACTGCCGCCGCGCCTGCCGGACGCGGTCGACGTCATATTCTGCGAGCTGGTCCCGGAGCTGCCGCAATGTCTGCCGTGGGTTCCCGGACAGCCTCTGGCGGCATTGGTGGTGGTAACGCAAGCGGTGCAGATGCCGCAGTTAAAGCTGCTGCACGATTGCGCGCCGCATGCGGTGCTCCACCGTCCCTTTACCACCGGCACTATACTGACCAGCCTCACCATCGCGCGGGCGCAGTTTCTTTATGAACAGCGCCTGCGGACGCGGATCGATAAGCTCGACGAGACACTGCGGTCGTTCCGCAGCGTCGAGCGCGCCAAAAGCATTCTCATGGAAAAGCGCAACCTGGACGAGGAAGAAGCCTATCATTTCATGCGTCGGCAAGCCATGAATCAGCGTGTTTCCGTTGGCGCAGTCGCGGCCGCCATCATTGACTCGGACGATATTCTCGGATAATTTTCTTGTAAGCTCCTGAACTTCAGGAGCGTGGCAATGTTGCCACACAGATTTCTTGGGCAAGAACGCCCCGCTACGACCACCGCTGTGGGCGAAGCGGGTTTTTTTGTGTCTTGGCGCGATGCGACAGCTCCAGGCGAGCGGCACGGGCGCGAAGCCAACGCCGGGGTGAATGAGCGCACCGTGAGGGCGCCAACGGGCAAAAATCTACAAAAGGAGGTCGACATGCTTCATGGTGACATCAGTAGCAGCAATGACACAGTCGGCGTTGCCGTCGTCAATTATAAGATGCCGCGCCTGCACACCAAGGCGGAGGTGCTGGCCAATGCCCGTCAGATCGCCGGAATGCTGACTGGCATGAAAATCGGTCTGCCCGGAATGGATCTGGTCATCTTCCCGGAATATAGCACGCACGGGATCATGTACGATCAGAAGGAAATGTATGAGACTGCCTCCAGCGTGCCCGGCGAGGAAACTGCAATCTTCGCCGACGCGTGCCGCAAGGCGAAAGTCTGGGGCGTGTTCTCGCTGACGGGCGAGCGGCACGAAGATCACCCGAACAAGGCGCCCTACAACACCCTGATCCTGATGAACGACAAGGGTGAGATCGTTCAGAAATACCGCAAGATCATGCCGTGGGTGCCGATTGAGGGCTGGTATCCGGGAAATTGCACGTATGTCTCCGAAGGGCCGAAGGGTCTCAAAGTCAGTCTCATCATTTGCGACGATGGTAACTATCCCGAGATCTGGCGCGACTGCGCCATGAAAGGCGCCGAGCTCATCGTGCGTTGCCAGGGTTACATGTATCCGGCCAAGGATCAGCAGGTGTTGATGGCCAAGGCGATGGCTTGGGCCAACAATGTTTACGTCGCGGTGGCGAATGCGGCGGGCTTCGATGGTGTTTATTCCTATTTCGGCCATTCCGCGATCATCGGCTTCGACGGCCGGACTTTGGGCGAGTGCGGCGAAGAAGATATGGGCATTCAATATGCCCAACTTTCGAAATCGCTGATCCGCGATGCGCGCCGTACCATGCAAGCGCAAAATCACCTCTTTAAGCTGGTGCATCGCGGTTACACCGGCAAGATCAATTCGCGCGAGGATGTCCACGGCGAGGCCATCTGTCCGTACGACTTCTACAAGAAGTGGATCACGGATCCTGAAGGCACGCGCACGATGGTGGAAGCCCTGACGCGTCCCACTGTCGGCACCGACGAATGCCCAATCGAAGGCATTCCGAACCAGAAGGCTGCCGCCCATCGCTAAAGCGGCGGCGCCCTATTCTTCCGGGAAGAAGGCGGCCGCCCTGTCGTTGGATAGGTTCGGAGCAGAATGGAGCTCGACGACTTCAGGATCGGCGAAGAGCCTTATTATCGCGCCATCGGCGATGAAGCGCGCTTGTTCACGGCGGCTTATGCCGAACGCATGCCGATTATGCTCAAGGGCCCCACCGGCTGTGGCAAGACGCGGTTTGTGGAGTTCATGGCCTGGAGTCTTGATCGGCCGCTGATCACAGTCGCCTGCCACGAGGACATGACGGCGTCCGATCTGGTGGGGCGCTATCTGCTCGATGCACAAGGAACCGTCTGGCATGACGGCCCGCTCACCATTGCGGTCCGACATGGCGCGATTTGCTATCTCGATGAGATCGTCGAGGCGCGCCAAGACACTACGGTCGTGATCCATCCGCTGGCCGACGACCGCCGAGTCCTTCCGCTTGAGAAGCGGGGCGAATTGGTGCGCGCGCATCCAGATTTTCAGCTCGTGATCTCCTACAATCCGGGCTACCAAAGCGTTCTCAAGGACCTGAAAGAATCGACCAAACAACGTTTCGGCGCGATGGATTTTGGTTACCCACCGTCGACGATCGAGGCCGAGATCGTCGCGCACGAGGCAGGTATCGAACGCGCGGTGGCCGAGAAACTGGTCGCGATCGGCCAGCGCTCGCGCAATCTCAAAGGCCACGGCCTCGATGAGGGCGCTTCGACCCGGATGCTGATACAGGCGGGGCGCCTCATCGCCCACGGTATCTCGATCGAGGCCGCCTGCCAAGTCGCGCTGGTATTGCCGATAACCGATGACGCCGATATCAGAGGCGCGCTGACAGCGGCAATCACGGCGTCTATTTAACGGTCCATGGCCAGGAGTCTCTCCGAGCAGCAGCAATCCCTGATCGAGTCTCTCGCCGACCAGCCAGAGATCGCCGGGACGCTGGAACTGGTATGGCGGCAGGCGCGAGCGAGCTTGCCGCCCGCGCTTCTTGACGGATGGGTGGGCGCATGCCGCGCTATTGCCGGGCAGGTCGGCCCCAACGCGGCAATCGCTTTTATCCGGAATTCTCCTTCCATTGCTGCCACCGCTGGTCCCGAGGCAGTCATGGCGCTCGCGGCATTGGCACCCGATTTCTCGGCGCTTGCGGGCGGCAACGCGACGCTGGCGCTGTTCGTCGCGGCGCCGCACGCTGCACGTCGCCTGATCACGCCGCAGGCTTTTTCGGAATGGCTTCGTGTCACTAGGCAAATTGCGGAAACGGCGCCGGAATCGATCGGTCTTTTGCTCGATCGCTCCGCTCGTGTGCTCGATAGTCTCGACCTTCGCTCATTTGAGACATGGGCGCTGGGCGGGATTCGCACCGCAGAAAACGATCCCGAACGCCGGCTCAAATTTTTCGCCTTGCTCGATACCCAGGCGTTGCAGGCGCTGGAGCAGGCCGCTGACAACGTAATGTTCACCGATGTCGAGCGCGAACTTAAGGCGTTCATCGCCGCCCTATGGCGCACCGCACCACCGATCAGGGTGCTGCCGCCGGCCGGCTTCGACGCGCCGCGGCGAACCACATTCGGCAACGGCGTCATCCACGTGCCGCAGTCCTTCCGCGGCTCCGACCGGCAGAGCGGCAAGAACCTGTTCCACGCGACGCTGACTCACGTCCTGGCGCATTTCCAGTTCACCGGCGCGAAGTTCGCGCCGGACGGCCTCAAGCCGGTGCAGATCGCGCTGGTTTCGCTGATCGAGGATGCGCGGGTCGAGCAGCTTGCGCTCCATGAACTTCCCGGCCTGCGACGCTTCTGGCTGCCATTACATGTTGCCGAGCCGACCGGCACCCTGACGGCACCGGCGTTGATGTCGCGGCTCTCGCGCGCACTGCTCGATTCAGCCTATGTCGATCCCGACGGTTGGGTGAATAAAGGTCGCGACCTTTTCTTCGCCGAGCGCGCGCGTTGGGCGGACCCCACGATCAGCCGCCACATCGGTAGCCTACTTGGCAACGACCTTGGACAGATGCGGATACAGTTCAACGCCCGTACCTATACGGTAGAGCCGGCTTATCGCGATGACAGTCAGGGACTGTGGGAATCCCCCACCGCAGCGGCCGAAGCCGGTGAAACGCTATACGAATCCGCGCGCTTCGAAAAATCCGAAACCGAGCCGGCGGATCGCGAACGCCAGAGCAACGGCAGCACCGAGCCGGCGAATATCGCGCAGCTTATGCCGCATGCAACGGAAGTTGGCATCGCCGTCGCGCGCTATCCGGAATGGGATTATCTGATCGGCCGCGACCGCGGCGATTGGACGAAGGTGCTGGAATATAATCCCGCCGATGGCCGCGCCGAACAGATCGACGGCATTCTCGAATGCTATCCGGAAACCGCCTACCGCATCGCGGCACTGGTCCGGGCGGCCAAGGTCAGCCGACCGCTGCGTATGAGGCGGCAAAGCGAAGGCGACCGACTCGATCTGGACGCAACGATCACGGCGACTATCGACTTACGCGCGGGCCTTACACCCAGCCCGAATGTCTATGCTCGGCTTGAGCGGCGCTGGCGCGATCTTTCCGTGCTGGTATTGATCGACGCGTCGCAATCGACTAACGACGTTGTCAAGAGCGCCGGTCGCTCGGTTCTTGAGCTTGAGCGCGACGCGACTTCGCTTTTGGCTCACGCTATGGATGGATTGGGTGATCCGTTCGCCATCCATGCCTTTTGTTCCGATACCCGCGAGGATGTGCACTATTACCGGCTCAAAGACTTCGACGCGCCTTGGAGCGCAGCTGCAAAGCGCCGGCTCGCCGGCGTCGCTGGGCGCTTC
>JASHRH010000032.1 GCA_030037475.1 Acidobacteriaceae bacterium | reverse complement strand
ACCTGGCCGACGGTGACGGAAAAGGGGAACTGCGAATCTTCGACTTCGCGTCGCGCGGGAACGTCGCGTCCGGCGATTGGTGCTGCGCGCGTCTGCTCTGCTGAGGGAGCTGGCTGGGCGGAAGCATCGGCGTTTTGAGGTTCCGTGTTTTTTGGATCTTCGGCCATCGCGAATTCGCTGAAATCCTGGGGTGAGGTATCGAATGTCACTCAGGGGCTAAAGCCCGTTTGATTTTGCAGACCGTACGGCACGGCTCAAGCCGTGTCCCTTCAAAACAGCGCGTTGCCTGCCTCCTCCTGCCGGCTGGAGGAAACAGGTGTATTTTCCGCGAGGCCCATGGCGGCGCGGACCTCCCGCATGGTCTGTTCGGCGCGAACCATGGCGCGCTGGTCGCCGGCTGCGAGAATCTCGGTCACGAGCGCGGGCTTCTGCTCGAACTGCGCGCGGCGCTCCTGGATGGGCGCGAGGTGGGCGACGATCGCGTCGGCCACCCAGGTCTTGCACTCGATGCAGCCGATGCCAGCGGTGGTGCAGCCGTCGTAGACCTTCGCCAGCGTCTCCTGGCTGGAGAAAATCTTGTGCAGATCGCCGACCGGACACTTGTCGGGATTGCCGGGATCGCTGCGGCGAACGCGCGCCGGGTCCGTGACCATCGGCTTGAGCTTGGCGCGAATCTCCGGCTCGGGATCGCTGAGCAGGATGGTGTTGCCGTAGCTCTTCGACATCTTGCGGCCATCGGTACCGGGCAGCTTGGGGGAGGGCGTGAGCAGAACCTGCGGCTCGGGGAGAATTTCTGAGCTCTGAGCTCTGAGCTCTGAGCCCTGCCTCTTATAGAACTGATTGAACCGCCGCGCGATTTCTCGTGTCAGCTCCACGTGCGCCTGCTGATCCTGCCCCACGGGAACGAAATCCGCCTGGTAGAGCAGGATATCGGACGCCATGAGGACCGGATACCCCAGGAACCCGTAGTTGCTCAGGTCCTTCGAGGCGAGGTTCTCCTGCATTTCCTTGTAGCTGGGGACGCGCTCCAGCCAGCCGAGCGGCGTGATCATGCCGAGCAGGAGGGGCAGCTCGTAGTGGGGTTTCACATGACTCTGGACGAAGATCGTGCACTTCTCGGGATCGAGGCCGGCGGCGAGGAAGTCGAGGGCCACTTCGCGCGTGTTGGGCGCGATGCCTGAGGTGTCGGCGTAATCCGTGGTGAGCGCGTGCAGGTCGGCGATAAAGAAGTAGCACTCGTACTGCTCCTGCAGGCGCACCCAGTTGTACAGCGCGCCCATGTAGTTGCCCAGATGGAGCTTGCCGGTGGGGCGCATGCCGCTCAGCACGCGCCGTTTGGCTGGAGAAGAAGGATTCGACACGGGATCCATTGCGTGAAAATACTCTGGTTATTGTACGGGACGGTTAGCACGGAGAATTGAGCGATTCGCGGCGGCGCTCAGCGATGAGTTCGTCGGAGAGGCTGATTCCCTCAGGGATGTACTTGCGAACGAGGGCACGAGCGCGACGGGCGCGCTGCTGGTGCTCCGCAGCACTTTTGGCGGACCGCTGAACCTGAAACCGGATCTCCGCTTTCGGCGGTTGCGGCATAAAGCGATTATTCAGATGAATCGAGTTCGAGTGCGATTCGCCCGAACAACCCAAATCGCCCCTTGACAGCTTAGACAGACAGTCATAATATCAGATGTAGCGAGAGGAGCTGTCATGGCTTTCGAGCAAAGTGACAAGGTTCGGGCATTCGCGGAGCGTCAATACGTCGC
The DNA here is from genome assembly GCA_030037475.1 of Acidobacteriaceae bacterium. Taxonomy (GTDB): domain Bacteria; phylum Acidobacteriota; class Terriglobia; order Terriglobales; family Acidobacteriaceae; genus Palsa-343. The sequence goes on along the minus strand of JASHRH010000032.1, from coordinate 9,717 downwards.
GCCTGCGAGACGGGAAGGACGAAAGCAATTCTCAATCCCAGTACGGGAGGTCTGGAATTCCCTGGTGGAGCGCGAGGGATTCCCCCGGCAAAATGTTCCGCAGGTTTGCAACGCATTGCGTTCGCGTAAGTTCCTGAAGCCGCTGGGGCTCGAAATTGAGAAGGTCGAAGGTCCTCCTTCGCAGACCAGTACGACCGTGGTGTTTCACTACCGGTTTCATCGCGCAAATCCGGACGACCTGACGCACGAAGTTGCCTCGCCCGCAACCGCAAAGAAAGACGCTCAGGCGGCGGTAGCCTCGTTGCGCGGGCTGCTACGACAGGAGTTGGCCCAATATGGCGGCGGCGAGGCATTCCTCCGCTGGCTGAGAACCGACCCCGAAAGGGACAGGCGATGAGCAGAGTCTATTGGGACACCATGCTGTTCATTTATCTCATCGAAGAGAATCGTCAATACACTCCGAGAGTGGAAGCCATCCTCGATCGCATGCTGGACCGCGGCGATTCGCTCTGCACGAGCTTCCTCAGTTTGGGTGAGATCCTCGCGGGGGCTCAGGAGTCTGCACAAAAGGTGGCGACGATCCGGACAGCTTTCTCAAAGCTTAGAGTTCAGTTGCTGCCGTTCGATGCCGGTGCTGTGGATACCTTTGCCTCTTTACGCGCCAGGCAAAAACTGGCGACAGCAGATTCCATTCATTTGGCATGTGCCGCATCCAGAGGGATGGACCTGTTTTTAACCGAAGACAGGCGGCTAACGAAGCAGATTATTCCGGGCATCCACTTCATTTCCAGCATCGATACCTGCCCGATCTGACAATGGCCCGCAACCACGCTGGCGGAGCTCCAGCCCCTCAGCGGTAAGCTAATACCCAGTGAAACCACCCATCAGCGTCTCCCGGGAAGACTACCTCAAGGCGATTCTGGAAGCCGAGAGCGAGGGGCGGACCGTCATCTCGGCGACTCTGGCGCACTGGCTGGCCGTGTCGCCGCCGGCGGTATCGATGGCGCTGCGGCGGCTGAAGCGCGACGGCTACGTGGAGGTGAAGGCCGACGGCGTGGTGCGGCTGACGCCGAAGGGCCACGAGGCGGCGTATCGCACCGCGCTGCGGCATCACCTGATCGAGCGCATGTTATCGGAGATTTTCGGCATGCCGTGGTACGAGGTCCACGACGAGGCGGAGCGGCTGGAGCACGCTGTGTCGCCGGCGTTTGAGGTGCTGCTGAGCCGTAAGCTGGGCGAGCGGGGCGCGTGCCCGCACGGCAACTCGGTCCTGCCGGAGAGCCCGGAGAAGCGCAGGCGGCGCGGGGTGCGGCCGCTGGCCGACGCGCCGGAGGGCGCGGCGTACACGGTGACCAGCCTCTACGAGCGCGACCCGGGGCTGCTCAGGTTTCTGCATCGGACGGGTATTGAGCCGGGCGGGACGGTGCGCGTGCTGGAGCGCAATTACGATAAAACGCTGGCGATCGAGACGGCTGCGGGGCGGTTCACCATCGGGCCGGCGGCAGCGGAGAAAGTGCAGGTGAGGCGGGCGTCGCCGGAAGGGCGAAGGCGCGGGCGCTAGAACTGGCCTCATCAACAGGTTCTCGGCTTCGGCGAGGAGCCTGCTTCGGTGGCGGGTCGCACGCGAGCCGCTTTCGAGCGCAGGGCATTGATGAGACCCGTTGCAGGCGTTCGAGCAGCATGCGGCCCAGGTTCCGTTCGCTCAGAATGACAGAGCCGATGGCCGATGCGGGATGTAGCATCTCTTCAAGGCACTCCTCATGCTCAGGCGGCGCGCGCTTCCGGCGATGATTCCGGCGATGGCCGGCGTGTTGCTCGCGGCCGTGCCGGCGCGGGCGCTCGATCCGCACACGGCGCTGGCGCACTACGGGATTCAGTCCTGGCAAACGGATTCGGGGCTGCCGCAGAACACCGTGCATGCTGTCGCGCAGGGACGCGATGGTTTTTTGTGGATCGCCACCGAGGGCGGGCTGGTGCGCTTTGACGGCGCCGAGTTCACCGTCTTCAGCCACGCGAACACGCCGGCGCTGCCCAGCGATTTGATCGACGGACTGACGGAAGATCCCACGGGCGCGCTGTGGATCAGCACCTCAGGGGGGCTGGCGGTGCTGCGCGATGGGAGAATCGAGGCCTTCGGGCAGGAGCACGGCGTGCCTGCCACGCAGATTTGGCGGACATGGATCGGTACGGAGGCGAACGCGCGGCCGGCAACGCGCGAGACGGTGTGGGTGCTGACCGCCGCGGGACTCTTCCGCATCCGCGATGGCGAGCATGCGGAGCCGGTGGATCTGGGCCAGAACAGCCTGACGGAAAACAGCGCGATGGCGGCGGGGCCGCACGGCGCGCTGTGGATTGGAACCGAGCAGGGGCTGATGCGGACGAACGCCGCCGGCGCATTCCAGCCGGTGGGCACGGCGGGCGAGGTGCTGGCGCTGGCCGTGGACGGCAACGGCACGGCATGGGCCGGGCTGCGATCAGGACTGGAGGCCTGCGCGGCCGGCGGATGTCATATGATGCCCTTGCTCGCAGCGGGGCAAGTGGAGGCTCTGGCGGCGGACGCCTCGGGCCACATGTGGATTGGGACGACGAACGGACTTTTTGTTGCGGGCTTCGGCGGTGTGCGCGCAATTGGCGGACCGGTCAGCGCGGTCAGCTTTCTCTTCTGCGATCGCGAGGACATGATGTGGGCGGGAACGGCGCGTGGGTTGATGCGCATCGCTCCTGATGGCACCACTTCTCTGCTGCCGCGCGAGGGCGACATCTATCTGGCGGCAACTGAGGATCGCGAGGGCGACTTGTGGCTGGGCACAGCATCGAGCGGGCTCGCCGTGCTGCGCGACCGCAAATTTTTTACGCTGACCGCGCGGGAGGGATTGACGCAGGAGGACGTGCTGGCGCTTGCGCAGGCGCCGAACGGCCATGTGGGCGTGGGGACCAACGGCGGCGGGCTGAATGTATGGCGCGACGGCAAGTTCCATCCGCTGACCACCGCGCAGAGACTGTCCAGCAACGTGGTGCTGACGGTGGCGGCCGCGCCCAATAGCGATGTATGGGTGGGCACTCCTGACGGGCTCGACCTGCTGCGGGAGGGCCAGGTAGTGCGGGCGTTCACCACCGCCGATGGCCTGGCCGACGACTTTATCCGTTCGCTGCACTTCGGGCCGCAGGGCGCGCTGTGGATCGGGACGAGCCACGGGCTTTCGCGCTACGTAAACGGCAGGTTCACCACCTGGACGACGCTCGATGGGCTGGGCAGCGATCTGATCGGTGCGATGGCGAACGATCGCAACGGCAATTTGTGGATCGGGACGCTGGGCGGGCTCACGCGCTTTCGCGACGGGCAATTCCGCAATTTCACGACAAAGGATGGGCTCTCCAGCGACGTGATCACGTCGCTGTACGCCGATCACGACGGGGTGCTCTGGATCGGGACCAATGACGCGGGGCTGGACCGCATGGCTGGCGGGCGCATTGTCTCACTGAAATCGGCGGAATTGCCGCGGCATGTGATTGGAATTCTGGAAGACGGCCGAGGATTTCTGTGGCTCAGCTCGAACAGCGGCGTCTATCGGGTGAGCCGTGCGGGGCTGAACGCGATGGCTGCCGGCGGCGCGGCGCCGGAACCGGGATCCCCGGCGAGCTTGCCCGACGGGGTGGGAGAAGTGATGCGCTTCGGCGTGACGGACGGGATGCGGATCAGCGAGTGCTCGAGCGGCGGGCATCCCGCGGCGCTGCGGCTGCGCGACGGAGAATTATGGTTCGCCACGCTGAAAGGCATTGCCGTCGTCAATCCCGAGCAGATGCCGCTGAACCGGATTCCGCCGCCGGTCGTGATCGAGCGGGTGAACGTGGACGACGTGCCGCAGGCTTCCACCGCCGCGCTGAAGGCCACACCCGAGCATAGCCATTACGAGTTCGATTACGCCGGGCTGAGTTTCGTCGCGCCGCAAAAAGTGGAGTACCGGTATCAGCTGGTCGGATTCGATCGCGAATGGGTGAACGCGGGCGCGCGGCGCGCCGCGTATTACACGAATCTGCCGCACGGACATTACGTGTTTCTCGTGATGGCGCGCAACAACGACGGCGTGTGGAGCGCCGCGCCGGCGAGCACTGATCTGGTGATCGAGCCCCACTTCTATCAGTTGCTGTGGTTCCAGGTGCTGGTGGCGCTGGCGCTGCTGGCGCTCGCGTATGCGGCATGGCGGCGGCGGCTGCTGCGCGTGGAGCGCGAATTCCAGGCAGTGCTGGCGGAGCGCACGCGCATCGCGCGCGAGATTCACGACACGCTGGCACAGGGATTCGTGGCGCTCTCCGTGCAACTGGAGCTGATCGGCCGGTTCATGGAGTCATCGGCCGACGCGGCGCGGGAGCAACTGGCGCGAGCGCAGGAGCTGGTGCGCAGCAGCCTCGAGGAAGCACGTACGTCGATCTGGGAGCTGCGCCTGCAGACGGCCGAGCGTGAAGATCTGGCCACCCTCCTGCTGAAAATGGCCGAGGAAGTGGTCGCCTCGTCGCATGCGCGGGCGCGGGTGCAGATGCAGGTGAGCGGCGCATATCACCGGCTGGACGCGGTGGTGGAGCGCGAGGCGCTGCGCATCGCGCGCGAGGCGGCGATGAATGCCGTGCGCCACGGCGATCCGGAAAATTTATGGCTGCGGCTGGAATTCGACGGGAGTATCTTCGGGATGGAGATTCGTGACGACGGCCGGGGCTTTGAAGGCACGCCGCCGGACGGAAGCAGCGGGCATTTCGGGCTGACGGGAATGAGGGAACGCGCAGCGGCAATTGGGGGGACGCTGACGGTGGAAAGCAGTCCGGGCGAAGGCACCCGGGTGCGGCTGACGGGCGCGGCGGGGCAGGCGCACCAGACGGAGAAGGCGGAAACGGAGGAAGCGCGGCAAGTATGACGGACAGCATCCGCATCCTGATCGTCGACGATCATCACATCGTGCGCCAGGGACTGGCCGCACTGCTGAAGACCGTACCCGGCTTTGCGGTGGCGGCGGAAGCCAGCGATGGCGAACAGGCGGTGGAGCTGTATCGGAAGCATCGCCCGGACGTGACGCTGATGGACCTGCGGCTGCCGAAGCTGAACGGCGTGGCCGCGCTCTCGCGCATTCGTGAGGAGTTCCCGAACGCACGGGTGATCGTGCTGACCACCTTCGACGGCGATGAGGACATCTATCGCGCGATGCAGGCGGGGGCCAGGGGATATTTGCTGAAGGGCATGGATCTATCGGAACTGACGGAGGCGATCCGCACCGTGCACGCAGGCAAGTCGCGGATCCCGTCGCGCGTGGCGGAGAAGCTGGCTGAGCGCATGGGCACCTCATCGCTCACCGCCCGCGAGCTGGAGGTGCTGCAGCTGATCGTCGCGGGCAGGAGCAACAAGGATATCGGTGCGGCGCTGTTCATCTCCGAGGCGACCGTGAAGACGCACGTGAACAGCCTGCTCAGCAAGCTGGGCGTGGAAGACCGCACGCAGGCCGCGACAACGGCGCTGCAGCGAGGGATTGTGCATCTGGATTAGGGAACAGGGTGCAGGCAAGCAGGGATCAGGGAGCCGGATGCAGGGACAGAGGAAATCTGGCGGACGATGGGCGGCGATCGCGCTGATGACGATTGCGCTTGGCGCGGGCGCATGGACGCAGAATGTCCGCGATGCGGAGTGGCGGCAGGCGACGGCGGCGGAGCTGAAGCAGGTGCTGCCGGCGCATGCGCCCGTCGTGACCGAACGCATCGAGACGGACGTGCGCTCGGCTTCCGGCATCACGGACGGCCATGGGAAATATATTGCGGATGTGGTGCTGATTACCGCCGGCTACTCAGCGGAGGGAAAATATTCGCACTTTTTTCTGACTCAGGTGCCGCTGGAGCTGGGAGGGTCGCTGCGCCTGGCGCCGGGGGATTACGTCCTTGGCTATCAGCGCGCGGACGACGGGGTGGTGGTGAATTTCTATAACGCCGCGACGGGCCATCTGCTGGGCAGCGTCACGGCGGAAAGGATTCGCACCGGCTTCCGTGTAGAATCGTTTCGCATCTGGCCACCGGCTGAGCACTCGTTTATCCAGATCGGCCGCTTCAGGATCGCTTATCGAATCGGAGGCTGAATTCAGGCATGGCGGAGACCGTGTCGCAGAAAGATCAGCGGGTGATCGAGGCCCTGAGCGAGAACTGGCAGGCCGAGATGCGCGGCTTCCACACCTACAACACACTGTCGGAGCGCGAAGACGATCCGATGCGCAGGAAGACGCTGCGCCACATGGCGGAGGCTGAGGCGCATCACGCGGCGCTGTGGGCCAGGCGCATTCGCGAGCTGGGCGGAGAGGTGCCCGAGTACGACGGCAAGCCCACCGGGGACGCCGACACGCTGGTGAACCGGCTGGGCGGACCGGCGATGGCGCTGCGGCGGCTGGAAATCGACGAGAGCCAGGCTATTGCTCACTACGGCGTGCAGCTCAGGGAACTGGGCGACGAGCCCAGCATCGCCATTCTGCAGCAGGTAATCGTCGAGGAACAGGAGCACTACCGCGAGCTGAGCGAGCTGATCCGGCACCGTTATCCGAAAACGGCCGTGACTCCGCAGATGGCACAGGCAGAGCTGGACGAGTTGCTGACACGGCGCAATCGCAGCGGCCGGAAAACGGCGGGATGGATCGGCGATGCGATTTACGGCGTGAACGACGGGTTGGGCGCGATCTTCGGCATCGTCTCCGGCGTGTCGGGCGCCACGCTGGGCAACAGCCACTGGGTGCTGCTGTCGGGCTTGGCGGGCATGATCGCCAGCGCGCTCTCGATGGGGTCGGGCGCGTATCTGGCGGCGAAAAGCGAGCGGGAAATCTACGAAGCGGAAGTGTCGCGCGAGCGCGATGCGATCCAGATGAACGGCCCCGAGGCGCGCGAGCTGCTTTCGCTCTACTACCAGGTGAAGGGCATTCCGCGCGACGACGCTGACCACGTCGTGGAGCATCTCGCGGACAATCCCGAGCAGTTCCTGCGCGCGCTCGCGTCGGAACGGCTGAACATGAGCGAGGAGGGACTGAGTAAGCCCTTTGTTTCCGCATGGTCGGGCGCGCTGTCGACGGCGGTGGGGGCGTTCATTCCCGTCATTCCGTTTTTCTTCATGACGGGGTATCCGGCGGTGATCGTCTCGGCGATCGTCTCGCTGGCGGCGCATTTTGCCGTGGGCGCGGCAAAGTCGCTCATCACCGTGCGCTCGTGGTGGGCCAGCGGGCTGGAGATGACGCTGGTGGGCGCGGTCGAAGGCGTCGCAACCTACTTCATCGGACTGGGACTGCGCGGGGTCGGAGTGTAGAAGCTGGTTTGTCAGCCCATTTCCCAGTTGGCGACCGAATTGATTGTTCTCCCTAAGAAAATCGAATTACTCTGGTTTCATGCCCTGCTCCGCTGTGCTGCTGATTGACTGCCCGGATCGTCGCGGCCTCGTCGCGCGCGTCTCTTCCCTGCTCTATGAGCGCGGCGCGAACATTCTGCATGCCGATCAGCACCGCGATCACGAGCTGGGCCTCTTCTTCATGCGCGTGGAGTGGGAGCTCGCCCCTGAGGAGCGCGGCGGCTTCGATCTGGAGGCCTTCCGCAGCGCCTTTGCGCCAATCGCTGCGGAACTGGGGATGCGCTGGACGCTGACCTCGTCCGCACATCGGCCGCGCGTCGCGCTCTTCTGCTCGCGCTATCTGCACTGCGTGGCCGATCTGCTGCATCGCTGGCACAGCGGCGAGCTGCCCTGCGACTTCAGCATGATCATCAGCAATCATCACGACGCGGAGCCGCTGGCAGGGTTTTACGGCGTGCCGTTCGAATACGTGGAGGCGACGGCTGCCACGCGCGAAGCTGCAGAGACACGGCAGCTTGCGCTGCTCGAGGCCCAGCGCATCGATCTGGTGGTGCTGGCGCGCTACATGCAGATTCTGTCGCCGGCGTTCGTCAGCCGCTACCCCGCGGCCATCATCAACGTGCATCACTCGTTCCTGCCCGCGTTCACCGGCGCGCGGCCGTATCACGCGGCGCACGGACGCGGCGTGAAGCTGATCGGCGCCACCAGCCATTACGTCACCGCAGTACTCGACGACGGGCCCATCATCGAGCAGGACGTCGCACGCATCTCGCACCGCGATCAGGTGGAGGATCTGGTGGCGCGCGGACGCGACCTGGAGCGCATCGTGCTGGCGCGGGCGGTTCGCTGGCACCTGGAGCGGCGCATCCTGTGCTACGGGAATAAGACGGTGGTCTTCGACTGAGGCCGTTCAGGCCTTTTCCCCGGGACTTTTGACGCGGAAGCGATTGGCCCGCTCGAATTCATCGCGCAGCTCGGGAGTTTTCAGGTTCTCGCGCAGGTGCGCGAGGCGCTGCTCGAGCGCGTGGAGCGATTTCGCGATGGCCTCGGTGTTCGTGTGAGCGATGTCGCGCCACATGGAGAAGGGGCTTGCGCCGAGGCGCGTCATCTCGCGCAGAGCGCGACCGCCGATGGACAGCAGGTCGGCGTTAGCCGCGAATTCATCTTCGAGCAGGGCGGACATTGCTGTTGAGACGAACTGCGGCAGATGGCTGATCCAGGCGCAAAGCTCGTCGTGGCGATCGGGATCGAGATATCGGACGTGCGCGCCAAACTTGTCCACCCATTTGCGCCATTTTTCTGCCAGGCGTCGTTCCGTGCGGGTCATCTGCCCGTCGCATTCGGTAAAGAGCCAGACGGAGCCGGCGAACAGGTTGGCGTCGGCATTCGCCGCGCCGCCGACTTCTTTACCCGCCATCGGATGCCCGGGGAGAAAACCTGGCTGGCCAGGCCCATTGTAGCGGCCGTCCGCGCGGCTGCAGAGCGCGCCTTTCACGCTGCCCACATCGGTGACGAGTTGATCGGGCCGCAGCACGGGCGCGAGGCGATCGAGCCATTCGAGGATCGTGAAGACCGGGCCGCCGAGCAGAATCACATCGCTTTCCGTCGCAGCGGTCAGCGGATCGTCGGCGAGAACGGTAACGGCTCCGCGGCTGAACGCCGTGTGCAGCTGCTCGGAGTCGGGATCCCACCCGGCAACGGTTCCGGTGAAACCGTGCGCGCGCAGCGCGAGGCCGACGGATGCGCCGATGAGGCCTGTACCGAGGATGGTGATGCGTTTGATCGTCAATTGCAGGTGCCTTTCGACTTCGCTCAGGCCAGGCTCTTCGACTGCGCTGGGCCGCTGCGCGCACCCAACTCCCTCAGGATGACAACCATGTTAGATCGTACGCCCCACCGCCGGAGCGATGATGCGCAGCGAATCCATCAGTTCGGCGAACTGCTCCGGGAACATGGACTGCGCGCCGTCGGAGAGCGCCTTATCAGGACTGGGATGCACTTCGATCAGCAGACCGTCGCCTCCGGCGGCCACCGTCGCGCGCGCCATGGCCGGAACCTTGTCGCGGCGGCCCGTGCCGTGCGAAGGATCGCCGACGATGGGCAGGTGCGAAAGCTTGTGAACGACCGGAATCGCCGAGATGTCCATGGTGTTGCGCGTGTAGGTCTCGAAGGTGCGGATGCCGCGCTCGCAGAGGATGACGTCGTAGTTGCCGCCGGCGAGGAGGTACTCAGCCGAGAGCAGCATCTCCTCGATCGTGGCCGCGATGCCGCGCTTGAGCAGGACGGGCTTGCGCACCGCACCCAGCTCGCGCAGCAGGTTGAAGTTCTGCATATTGCGCGCGCCCACCTGAAGGAGATCGACG
>JASHRH010000328.1 GCA_030037475.1 Acidobacteriaceae bacterium | reverse complement strand
CGATCCGCGAGCTGGGCGGCGAGCGGCTGGAGCCAGTGGAAGCGCAGACGCGGGCCAGCGCGATCCGGATTGGAAACCCGGCGTCGTGGCGGAAGGCGGTGCGGGTGATCCGCGAGACGAGCGGGTTTGTGGAGCAGGTATCGGAAGCGGAGATCGCGGTGGCGAAGGCGGAAATCGGCGCGGAGGGGATTGGGTGCGAGCCCGCGTCGGCGGTGACGCTCGCCGGGCTGAAGAAGTTGCGGGCGCAGGGGAAAGTGGGCGCTGAGGAGTCGGTGGTGCTGCTGCTGACGGGACACACGCTGAAGGATCCCGACTACACTATTCAGTTCCATCGCGGGGAGCTACTGAGCGAAAGCGAGAGCGCACCGGTGGCCGCGGAGATGGTGGAGCTGCGGCGGAACACGGTGGAGCTGGAGGCGCAAGCAGACGCGGTGCTGCGCGAGCTGGAGCGCGCGGGGCGATGAGCGGGAGCAGCGCGGGGAAGCGCGTGCATTTGCGGCTGCCGGCGACGTCGGCGAATCTGGGGCCGGGGTTCGACACGCTGGCGCTGGCGCTGAAATTGCACCTGGAACTCGAGGCGGAGGCGGCTGCGGAGTTTCGGATCGAAGCAACCGGCCGGAACGCGGAACTGTGCGCGGCGACCGAAGACAATCTGCTGGTGAAGACCTACAGCGAAGTGCTGGCGCGCGAGGGCCGGCGGGTGATTCCGCTGCGGGTACGGATGAAGAATGGCATTCCGCTGGGGATGGGCTGTGGGTCTTCGGCGGCGGTGCGGCTGGGCGCTGTCGCACTGGCGACACACTTTGGCGGATTGGGCTGGGATGGGGAGCGGATTCTGGCGGAGGCTTGCCGCTTGGAAGGACATCCGGACAATGCGGCGGCGTGCTGGCTGGGTGGATTCGTTGCGAGCGCGGCGGATGGCAAGCGCGTGCAGGCGGTCTCGTTCGCACCGCCGAAGGAATGGCGGGCAGTGCTGGCGATGCCGGAGCAACCGCTGGCGACGACGGCTTCGCGTGCGGTGCTGCCGGCGGCGTGGCCACGACGGGACGTGGTGGAGAATCTGCAGCGAGTGGCGCTCATGACCGCGGCGATGGCGAAGGGGCGGGGCGATTTGCTGGCGAATGCCATGCGGGACCGGCTGCATCATCCGTATCGGGCGGAGGTGTGCCCGCTGCTGGAGCGGCTGCTGCCGCTGGCTGAGCAACGTGGGATTTTGGGCGTGGCACTGAGCGGAGCGGGGCCAGCGGTGCTGTTGCTGGCGGAGTCTGAAAAAGCGTCTGGCGTGGCGCGAGAGCAGATCCTGCAGGCTGTTGCCGAGTCGGGGCCGGTGGAAGTGCTGGTGTGCGAGATAGAGAGCGAGCCGGCGCGCGTCCAGGTGACCCAGTAATGGAATCGTGACAAACGGTTTGCCTCCCGGATTTTCGACCAACACCATGCGCCAGCGGTGTCCCGCGTGGGCGCTTCGAAGCGATTCGCTCTGGCTGAAGCTCCGCAGTCACTACATGCGCTGAAAAATGCTTGATTTTCGGCTACGCAAGGCCCTATGTTCGCAGGGGGCAGTTCCGGGGGAGGGCTGCTCCGGCGCCCGTGATTCTGAATCAGGATCCGGGCGCCTCAGTTTTGGTGGAGATGTTTCGACCAGCCGACTGCGACTGCCGCGATTCCTGCGCATCTATAAAAAGAGAGTCAGGTAGACTGTTGAGGGAAAATCCCTGGGGGAAACGAGGAGAGAGATGGCCGCAGTGGGCATTGCCGAAGTGAGCGACGCAACGTTTGAGCAGGAAGTACTGCAATCGGAACAGCCGGTGCTGGTGGATTTTTGGGCGACGTGGTGCGGGCCGTGCCGGGCGCTGGCGCCGACCGTGGATGAAGTGGCGAACGAGTACAGCGGGCGCGTGAAGGTGGCCAAGATGGACGTGGACCACAACCAGGCGACGCCCATGCGGTACGGAATCCGGGGGATTCCGGCGCTGCTGATCTTCAAGGGTGGCAAGGTGGCCGAGCAGATTGTGGGCTATGTGCCGAAGGAAACGATCGTGCGCAGCCTGAGCAAGGTGCTCAGCTAAGCAGCAGGAGAGATTGGAGCGAGAAGCCCGGAGCGATCCGGGCTTTTTGCTGCGCGGGAGGATGCGGTGGTCAATGAAAGTTCATCCCTGCGTTGCCTTTTTGTCATGCCGAGGTTCGGGTCGCCAAACCGCCGAATCGACCTTGGGCTCCTCCAAAAGCAGGTCGCCGAGCAGGTTGGTGTCTGCGCCCTGACCATCACGAATTGGGAACGCAACGCAACCTCCCCCGAAGTCCAGTACGTTCCGGAGATCCTCCGGTTTCTCGGGTATGATCCCTTTGCCTCGCCGACTGCCAAGCTGCCGGAACGTCTCGCCGTGGCGCGCCGGGCGCATGGGATGACCCAGAAGCAACTGGCAGGCTTCCTCGGTGTCGATCCCGCCACGATCCGGGATTGGGAAAGAGGTCAGCACACGCCATCCCGAAGGAAGCGGCAGTTGATCGATTCGTTCCTCCGTTGGGAACGGCCGAAAGGACTGCTGTTCACCGATGGCCGAAGATCAGCTTCCCTTCGACTCCGCTTCGGAGGTGGTTTTTGGTGCCGATCAACCAGAGACCGTGAAGGCGAGTCGCGGAAACCATGTGGCCGTGGAACGAAGCGGGATTATCCTGCGGCAATTCGCCAATGGCTCATTTAGACTTTAGCCGTAGCGTTTTATGCTTCTTTCCCCGGGTGACAAACTCGGCCCGTATGAAATGCTCGCTCTTGTCGGTTCGGGCGGCATGGGAGAAGTCTGGAAGGCTCGCGACACGCGGCTGAACCGGATGGTCGCCATCAAGCGCTTCAACACCGAACACGCCCGCTTTGAACAGGAGGCACATGCTGTTGCGGCGCTGAATCATCCGAACATTTGCCAGATTTACGACATTGGCCCGGACTATCTGGTGCTGGAGTATATCGAGGGCGTCCCGCTCAGCGGCCCGCTGGAGACGGCGGACGCAGTACGTTTTGCGCTCCAGATCGCCGACGCGCTGGAAGTAGCGCACACCCGCGGAATACTCCATCGCGACTTGAAACCGGACAACATCCTGGTGACCCAAAGCGGCGTAAAGCTGCTGGATTTTGGTCTGGCAAAGCTCAAGGCAGAACCCGATCGGGACGCGGACAAAACAATGGATGGGACAGTGCTGGGAACGCCGGCTTACATGTCGCCGGAGCAGGCTCAGGGAAAACCGGTCGATCAGCGCTCGGAGGTCTTCAGCTTCGGAACGGTGCTGTACGAAATGCTGTCGGGTAAGCGGGCCTTCAGCGGCAACTCCATATTCGAAACGCTTAACTCCGTCGTTCGATGTGCGCCGTCTCCGATCCAGTCTCCGATTGCATCTGTCGTCATGCGCTGCATGGCAAAGCAGGCTTCGCAGAGATATCAGAGCATGACCGAGGTGAAATGCGCGCTGGAGCAGGGTTCAGGGATAAAGCCTGCGGAACAGACACCTTCTATCGCCGTGCTTCCGTTTGCCAACCTCAGCGCCGATAAAGACAACGAGTACTTCAGCGACGGCCTGGCGGAAGAGATCCTGAATGCTCTTACCGGCCTGCCGGGACTGCGTGTGATTGCCCGCACCTCGGCCTTCAGCTTCAGGGGACGCGAGAATGCGATTGCGGAGATCGGCCAGAAGCTCCAGGTCACCAACGTGCTGCACGGCAGTATGCGGCGCGCCGGAAGTCGCATCCGTGTCAGCGCCCAGCTCATCGAGGTCAGCGATGAGTCCCAGGTTTGGTCCGAGCGCTACGACCGCGAGATGGCCGACGTCTTCGACATCCAGGACGAAATCGCGCGGGCGATTGTTGCGCAGCTCAAAGTTAAGCTGGACGTCAAGTCAGACCGGCCGCTCGTCAAGCGTTACACGAAGAATCTTGAGGCCCACAGTCTCTATCTGAAGGGCAACTTTCTCTGGTACCGATTCACGACTGAAGAGGTGGAAAAGGGTCGGAAGTATCTGGAACAAGCCGTGGCGCTGGAGCCAGGGCACGCTCCGGCCCTGTTCAACCTGGCCGATACGTACATCGGGGCCGCTCATTGGGGCGAATCGCCGGCAATCGAATGTTGGACCAAAGCGCGAACGTTGTTCGAGCAAGCCAAGGCCGCCGACCCGGAATTCTCGGACGCGCATGCGGGCCTCGGGACAGTCAGGGCAATGGGCAGTTACCAGTGGGAAGAGGGCCTGCGCGAGTTGGACGTCGCATTGCGGATGAACCCGCAATCTGCCAGGCCTCATTTCTGGCGGGGTGTCGTCCTGCACTGCATGGGACGGGTCCAGGAAGCATTAGCGGACTTCTGCCGCGCGGTCGAGCTTGACCCTCTCTTCACTTTGTACCGTGTGTACGTTGCCTATGAACGCCTGTGGTTAGGGCAACTCGACAGCGCCGCGGAGCATGTCCGCCAGACTCTCGAAATTGATCCCAACTACCCTCCCGCTCTGCTCACCCTGGGCGAAGCATATTCCCAGATGGGCCGGCATGAAGAAGGTATAGCGTTGGCGGAGCGAGGCGCGCGCGCGGCTATCTCGCCGGCTTTAATGACCACGGCCTTCCTCGCATTTGCGTATGTCCGCGCGGGACGCCGTTCCGACGCCGAACGCTTTCGGGCCACGCTGGAAGAGACCAGGCGCACCCGATACCTTCCGACCGGAACTCTCGCCTTTGTGGCGGCCGCGCTGAACGACGTTGAATCTGCCTTCCGTTACGCCGAGGAGGCAGTCGCGGCGTATGACCCCGCTTTCAGCTACATGATCCGCACGCCTCATGCCCAGGCCCTCGAGTCCGACCCGCGCTTTCTCGACATTCTTCGCCGCATGAATCTTGCGTGATGATATACCTGCGCCTGTTTCCTGCGGCAATTCGACTGTGGCGAATCTGTACGTGCTCGCCGCAGCGAAACAGGGTCTCGCCTCTCAAGACCGACGCGGCTACGGTATCGAGTGCTGAGATGAGTTCCTGCATGTGCGGTTCCCGGCTTGTGATCACGGGTTTCGACCAATTTCCCCGTGGGCTTCCCTGCTGACTGCGTTGGGTGGCCAGCAGGGATGCCGGCGTCCCGGAAGTATGGTCCGGGGCTGAAGCCCTTCCTGTTCGGATCGCTGGTTTCCCCGGCCTGAAGGCCGAGGCCGCCGTGCTGCTGCGCGGCACCTGGGGCAAGAGCCGTACCGATCCACGGGCGGATCGGCGGCCTACCGGAAGTTTCGATCGGAGAGAGGAGCCGCTTGCGCGCGATTGCCCAGCCGCCGCTCGGCAGAGACGTACAATCCAGAGAGCCTGAGATGGAATCACCTCGCGACGTTTACAGCCGGTTGCTTGGGGAAAACCAGGCGCGCATTGCGCGCGGACGGCGTTTGGATCGGCGGCTGGGCTGGACAAAGGTCGCGGTCTTTGCGATTGCCGCGATCCTGGCGATTGCGCTGCTGGAGACGCCACGGCGGCTGCCCTATGTGGCGATTCCAGCGGCGGTGTTTGCCGCGCTGGCGGTCGCGCATGAAAATCTGCTGCGGCGGCTGCGGGAGCAGGAGCGCGTCTCGCAGTTCTACGAGCGCGGCTTGCAACGACTGGACAACGCGTGGGCCGGCACCGGCGAGGGCGGTGAGCGGTTTCTCGACCCGGCGCATCCGTACGCGCGCGATCTGGACGTGTTTGGGAAGGGGTCGCTTTTCGAGCTGCTGTGCACCGCGCAGACGCGGGCGGGCGAAGAGATGCTGGCGCAATGGCTGCTGACCGCGGCCGTGCCGGATGAAGTGCGCGAGCGGCACGCGGCGGTGCTGGAGCTGAAGGAGCAAGTCTCGCTGCGGGAGCAACTGTTTGTGGCGG
>JASHRH010000327.1 GCA_030037475.1 Acidobacteriaceae bacterium | reverse complement strand
GCTCAATATAGCATATGCCTCGACATATGTCACGTGCTCCGGCGCTTCTCCGCCCGAATCCGCCGAATTTCTTCCATCCGCTGCGCGAGGAGTTTTTCCCGGCCTTCCTGGGTGGGGCGATACCAGCGGCGGCCGGCCAGCGATTCGGGCAGGCATTCCATGTCGGCGACCCGGCCTTCAACATCGTGTGCGTATTCGTACCCGGCGGAGTAGCCGAGTTCCTTCATGAGCTTCGTGGGGGCGTTGCGAAGGTGCAGCGGCACCGGCTCCTGGCGGGTTGCTTCGATGTCGGCCATGACGGCGCCGTAGGCAGTGTAAATGGCATTGGATTTGGGTGCGAGAGCCAGATAGACGACCGCCTCGGCCAATGCCAGCTCGCCTTCCGGAGAGCCGAGGAAGTCTACCATGTCGCGGGCGGAGAGACAGAGATTCAGGGCTTCGGGCGCGGCCAGGCCAATGTCTTCAACCGCCATGCGGACCACGCGGCGGGCGACGTAGAGGGGGTCCTCACCGGCTTTGAGCATGCGGCCCAGCCAGTAAAGCGCGGCGTCGGCGTCGGAATTGCGGACGGACTTGTGCAGCGCGGAGATCAGGTTGTAGTGCTCTTCGCCCTGCTTGTCATACATCAGCACGCGCTGCTGGAGGGCTTCGGTGGCAATCGCTTTGGTGATGACCTTGCCGGGAGCGTCGCTGGCGAGCCTGGCAGCCACCTCCAGGGCATTCAGGCCATTGCGGGCGTCACCGGAGGCGTAGCCAGCCAGCAGCTCGAGGGCGCCTTCTTCGGCTGTGAGGCCCTGCGCGCCCAAGCCGCGGACTGGATCGGCGAGCGCGCGGCGGAGCAGGGTGAGGATCTGTTCGTCCGTGAGCGGGTTGAGCGTATAGACGCGGCAGCGCGAAAGCAGCGCGGAGACAATCTCGAAGGAGGGGTTCTCGGTCGTCGCGCCGATCAGGCGAATCGAGCCGCGCTCCACCCAGGGCAGGAAAGCATCCTGCTGAGCCTTGTTGAAGCGGTGAATCTCATCGATGAAGAGGATGGTGCGCGTGCCCCAGGAAGCGGCCTTCTCGGCATCGGTCATCACCTGCCTGATCTCTTTGATTCCAGCCAGCACGGCGGAAAACTCGATGAAGGTGGCTTTCGTGGTTTCCGCGATGATTTTGGCGAGGGTGGTTTTGCCGACGCCGGGAGGGCCCCAGAAGATCATCGAGGAGGCGTCATCGCGCTCGATCTGGACGCGCAGCGGCTTGCCCGGGCCGAGCAGATGCTCCTGGCCCAGGAACTCATCGAGCGTGCGCGGCCTCATGCGCTCAGCGAGCGGCGCGGAAACGGCGGCGGCGTGAATATCCGGAGCTGGATTGAAGAGGCTCATCGGCGTCTCCGCTGGCGGGCGGCTTCGTAGAGCAGGATGCTGGCGGCGACGGCGGCGTTCAGAGACTCCACCGCGCCGGGCATCGGAACCGAAATCCGCGCCTGCGCCTGTTCCAGCAACTCCGCCGACAAACCGCTGCCCTCGTTTCCCAGGATGATCGCGGCAGGACCCGCAAGGTTTGCCTGAGAGCAGGGAACGCCGTCGCTCTGGACCGCGGCGAGGACGGGGATGCGGTGCGCGGCGAATGCCTCAAAGGCCCGCGAAGACTTCTCATATACCACAGGGACGCGGAAAGCCGAGCCCGCCGACGCGCGCAGGGCCTTCGCATTCCACACGCTGACCGTGCCGGGCAGCGCGATCAGGCCGGAGGCGCCAAAGGCCTCGGCCGAGCGGATGAGGGTACCGAGATTGCCTGGATCCTGCAAGCCCGCAGCAACGACCACCAGCGGGTTACGACCGGCAAGGGCGTCCTGGAGCGAGAAGCGCGGAGGCTCGACCAGCGCGGCGATGCCCTGCGGCGACTCCGTCTCGACGGCGCTGGCAAAGACGGCGGGCGTGAGCTCGACGACCGGCACAGACCCAGGCAGAGCGAGGCGATCGAGCCGGCGCAGAGCCGAACCAGGACTTGCCTGGCGGCGCGGCCCACGTTCCTGAGCTCGTTCCGCGTCGCGCCGAACAAAAACCGTCCGGACGCGCAGCCCGCTGCGCAGAGCCTCAGCCAGCAGGCGTTCGCCCTCGATGCCGATTCCTTCGGACTCGTCCCGGCCGCTCCGCGCGAAGGCCGCGCGCAACTCGCGGACGCGGGCGTTCTGGCGACTCTGTACAATGCTGATGAGGCGCGAGCGATCCGAAACCGTCGGCATGGGGGGATTCTAGAGCAAAACCCGGGTAACCGTGTCCTGTCCAGGTGCTTTCAGCGTCGCCGCTCGCTGTTGGTCGCGTCGGCCTGAGGGCTGCGATTGCAGGAAGCATTTTCCCGGGTTTTGCTGAAACCCCCTGGACCCGCAGCGAGTCCCACGCGGTTTCGCTCTCACGGGTCGCCGAGCCGAGACGTTCCTCGACGGGAGAGGCCTTGTCAGCAGAGATTCTGCGCATCCATCCGGATGAGCCCGAACCGGACCGGATCCAGTATGTCGCGTCCTGCATCCGCGGCGGCAAAGTCGTGGGCCTGCCGACCGATACCTTTTACGGCCTCGCCGTGGACCCGGTGAATCTGCGCGCGGTGGAGAGCATCTACGAGATCAAATCGCGGCTGAAGCATAAGCCGCTGTCGCTGCTGATCGCGAATCTGAACCAGGCCTACCAACTGGCACGCGACGTCGGCACCTGCTTCGACCTGCTGGCGGAGCGCTTCTGGCCAGGGCCGCTGACGGTAATCGTGCGGGCGAGCTCGCGCCTGCCGCTGCGCAGCACCGCCAACACCGGCAACGTCGCGCTGCGCGTGCCGGATGCCGCGATCCCGCGCGCGCTGGTGGAGACGCTGGGGATGCCCATTACGGCGACCTCGGCCAATCTGGCGGGCCTGCCGGAGTGCACCTACGCCAACTGCGTGCGCGACCAGATCGGCGACCGGATTCCGCTGATCGTGGACGGCGGCCCAACCGGCCGCAGCGTGCCGACGACGATCGTCGACCTGAGCCACGCGAACAACGAGTGGCAGATTCTGCGCGAGGGCGCGATTCCCACGCACGCCATCGCGCTGGCCCTGCAGCAGCAATGATCGTACCGGATACCAACCTGAGAACTTCGCGGACCGCACCGGGAACGCATTTGCCAGGCGCCGGACGCCGGCTGCTGCTGTGGGCCTGCGCCACCCTCATCGCCGGCGGTGCGATGTGGGCGATCTGGGTCAACGGTCAAATCCGGTGGTACGCGCAGCACGATCAGGCCCGGCGCGCCGATGCCATTGCCGTCTTCGGCGCGGCGGAATATGACGGACGACCCTCGCCGGTGCTGCGCGCGCGGCTCAACCATGGCCTCGACCTTTACCGGCGAGGACTGGCGCCGCTGGTGATCACTCTTGGCGGAGGCTATGCGGCGGACGAGCAACACTCTGAAGGCGGCGTGGGCGCAAGCTATCTGATGGCGCACGGCGTCCCGGAGCAGGCGATCATCGCGGAGACCGAAAGCTACGACACGGAAGAATCGGCACAGCGGCTGGAGGCGATCGCGCGCGAAAACAAGTTGCGCAGCATCGTTGTGGTCAGCGACGGCACGCACCTCTTCCGCATCCACGCCATCTGCGAGCACGACGGCCTGACCGTCTATACCTCGCCGCGTCCCCTGGGCCATGATGTGCCCTGGCCGACGCGTACGGAGCGGCTGATCCACGAAATCCTGAGCTACACGGCCTGGCAACTGCACCTGCACTGACAGAAGCAGCGGAAGAGCGGTCAGGGATGAAGCGGTTAGGGGTAAGGCGGTCAGGAACAGGACGGCCAGGAATGAAACGGTTAGGGATACAGCGGCCAGCGATCAGCGCTGACTCTCTTTGCGCGGATCGTCCTTTTACCAGAGCGAAACCAACGGTGCTGTGTCTTTTTAAGGCCGGTTCAGTGCGGCTCTGAGATACACCTTCGCTGGTTTCGCTCTAACCGCTTCTTCCTTAACCGCCTTATCTCAGGCCGCTTTATTCCAGTCCGCTTTTTGACTGGCTCTCAGTGCGCGAAGGGATCGGAGACGCCCAGAGTCTTCGCCACTTCGCCGTCCAGCAGCATTTGCCGGGCTTTTTCCAGGTCCACGCCATCCGGAACCTGATGGTAATCGCGGGTGACCTCGTCTTCCTGGTCGCCGATGTCCTTGAAGAACAGGATGTGTCCGCTGATGTGGACATGGGTTCCGGTGATCTGCCATTCGCTGGGCGCAATCTCCGAGCGGATGACCTGGAACGTGCCGCCGGCATTCAGATGCCCCAGCAAGCCCCAGCCGAATTCGACCGGCTTATCGAGACGGCCGAAGAGATCCTCGAGCCGCATCTGGCGCTCATCGACAACCATCGTGCCAGACATCGCGGCCAGGACGCGGGAACTCATTGTTGGCGGCGAGAAGCTCGGGTTGGGAGAATAAGACAGCCGAATCCTGCCGTTCCCGCGGCTGTCAATTTGCCAGATGAAGGCGTCGGGCAGCATCTTCAGCAGGTTCTGCGCCTGCTGATCGTCGTGCCGCTCGTTCTGCCGCTGCTGGGCGCGGAAGGAGGGGTCATTCACCATCCGCTTCATGCGCGCCATATCCGCACGATGCACCTGCGGCGATGGCGTGTGGCCATAGTTCCGGATGATTTCCGAAAGATCCCCGTTCGGCGTCTGGATAATCAGCTTCACCAGGTTTTTCGCCGGCGATTTGTAATCGTCCGCATACATCCAGCGGGCGTGGTCGTGATCGGAATACCACAGCTCGTTGCCGACAACCCTGCGGACGATGTCTGCCGCGGACTGAGCCCGCGTCACGCGCGGAGCGGCAAGCAGAAGGAGGATGGCGGCAGGCAGACCGAGGCGAACCGTTCTTCCCAATCGTGCGGATACATTCATTCAGGAATTTCCCCGAGGCGTTCGAGGGCAGCGCCGGCGATCATCATAGCCAAACGTACTTTATATCCTCCCGCGGGCGCGATGCCAGCGAGCGGCAGCGGTCCCCTTTGTCCGAGTCCCGATCGCAGGACGGGGTTGCCCGATCCTCGTACGCGTGAAGAGCTGCAGCCGCATCGATATGCGCTGCGTGCCCGGTTACAATGGCGAAAGAGACTGACAACGATGCCACACATGGTTTTTTGCTCGCGCTACAAGCAGGAAATGGAGGGCCTCGACGAGCCTCCCTTCGACAGCGACTTCGGCCATAAGGTCTACAACAACGTCTCGAAAAAGGCATGGCAGGAGTGGATCGAACGGCAGAAGATGCTGCTGAATGAATACCGGCTGCAGCCGTGGACGCCGCAGGCCCAGGAATTCCTGGTCGAGCAGATGGATCAGTTTTTCTTCGGCGAGGGCGCGGCGCTGCCGAAGGAGTACGTTCCTCCCAGCCACTAAGACTTTTCAACGGCAGGAGCGGTGGAGAGCGACTCCGGTTCCGGCCGCACGATTTTTCCGTTCCGGATCAGCATCCGCTCCCCGCGCCACTCCACCGTATCGGAGGCATAGCTCCATGCCCACAGCGCGAGCGCCAGCAGATCGCGAGGCAACAGCAGCCAGAGGTCTCGCAACACCTGGCTGTCTCCGAGGATCCCCACCCCGACGCCCAGCGCCAGCGAGACGCGCAGCAGCAAGGCAACGCTGAAGAGGGCGAAGGCGGGCAGGCTGCACCCGCCGGCGATCAGGTTCAGAAACGCCCACGCCAATCCGCAGGAAAACACCATCCCCGCATAGCCGGCGCGGCGCGATTCGCGCATGGTGCGCATCCAGCGGAGCTGGTGGTGAAGAAAGCCGGAGAAATTCCAACCCGGAACAGACGTCTCGACGATCTCATTCGCCAGCTCGATGCGATAGCCGGCAGCGTGGATGCGCGCGCCGAGCTGGTAATCGTCGGCGAGATAGTCGGCCAGAGGCGCGAGGCCGCCGATCGCCTCCAGCGCCGTGCGGCTGACCGCCAGCGTGGAGCCGAGGCCGAAATGCAGTCCGCGCTCCAGCCAGCGCGAAGTGAGCACCGCGGGCGCAAAATCCGTGGAGATACCGAGGGCTTCGAGCCTCGAGCCCAGCGTCGCGGTCTTCGGCGCCGATTCGCTTCCGTGCGTGAGGCCGCGATACAGCGCGGTCACCAGGCCAACCGGCCGTTGAGAGTCCGCAACAGCAAAGGGCGCCAGAATGTGCGCGAGGTAGTGCGGGCCGACGCGAATATCGCTGTCGTTGATGAGGAGAAAGTCGTGCCGCGCGTGCGGCAGAAGCTGCGCGAGGCAGCTCACCTTGCCGTTGGGGCCGACGGTCTCCGGACAGAGGATCAGGCGAATCATGCGTTCGGGAAACTGATCCTGGAGTTGGCGCACCAGCGCGACCGCGGGATCGTCGAGGCCGGCGACGCCAAAGAGAATCTCGTACTCACCCGCGTATTCCTGGCGGCAGTGGCTGGCGAAGGCCTCGGCCATGCCGGCATCGACGCCGCGCAGCGGCTTCAGGATGGTGACAGGAGGAGCGAATCCCGCGGCGGCCCGTCGCCGCCGCACAAAAGCGCGCGCGCTCATCAGGGCCACGGCCGAGTAGCCGAGACCGGCAAACGTGAGCAGGGTCGTGGCGGCGGCAATGACCAGCGCGAACATCAACTCGAGTGTACCTGGTGGCGCCGACAGGGCGCGATGCGCCTTCCGCTCTGTGGGCGCCGGCTCTCCCGGCGGAAACAGCGGCCGCTGGCATAGCTTGACGCTTCAACTGTTCGCATCCCGGACGTAGGCTCAGGAAAGAGCACCAGGAACTCCCGGCCACACGCCCAGGAACGCGGCAGCCGCCGGCATTCTTCGCCTGAAAGGGATTCTCCATGGACCTTGCGAACGTACTCGAATTTCCCCGCACGGGGCCGCAGGACAAGGTCTGTGCGCGGTCGTCGCCGCTCGGCATCTTCTCCATCGGGCGGGATGCGGAACTGCTCCGCCAGCGCGAGCAGACCATCCGCGAGCACTCGGACCTGTCGGTTCGCTCCATGAATCCCGAGGAAGCCGAAAGCTGGACCCGCTCCGAGAAGCCGCGGCTCTGGATTTTCTGCGGCAGCATCGAGATTTCCCGGCTGGTGTACCTGGCGTGCAGCGTGCGGCGGTACAGCCGGCACAGCCGGCTGGTGCTGGACAGCGCGCGCGCTCCTGGTTTCGAAGGTTCGCTGTTCGACTGCATTGTGCGTTCGGACCAGGAATCGGGCGCGCTGCTGGAAGTCGTGAGCCGGTTCGCGCTCGCGGCCTGATGCGAGGTCACTCGCCCAGCATAGGCAGGTCGAGCGGCGGCTGAGCCAGCCACGCCGCGTGGGCGATGCGGTCCAGCGCGCGGCGCAGCGCCGAGGCGGCGCAGGGTTCCACCGTCACGACAAACGGCAGATTGTCCTTTTCATAGCCGGGACGCTGAAACAGAGCGTCGATATTGATTCGCTCCGACGCGAGCGCGCCCGCAATTTCCGCCACGATCCCCGGGGAATCCTTCACGACAAAGCGAATGTAATGGCGGAGCTCGAACTCGCCGCTGATGCGCGCCGCGCGGCTGGGCAGATCGACGGGGCGCGACCCGTGAGCGAGCGAGATCAGGTCCGACACGACGGCAACCGCGGTGGGATGGCCGCCGGCGCCGTGGCCGGAGAAAACCACGTCACCGCCATATTCGCCGCTCACCAGCACCATGTTCTCCGTGCCGCGCGACCAGGCCAGCGGCGAGCGCAGCGGCACCAGCATGGGGCCGACCATCGCCGAGACGCCATCCGCCCGCAGCTCGGCCTTGGCGATCTGGCGGATCGTGCAGCCGAGGTCGCGGGCATAGCCGAGATCCACGGCATCGACCTGGGTAATCGAACGACAGGCCACGGCATCCACTTCCAGTCCAGCGCGCAGCGCGATCCGGGACAGAATGATCAGCTTGGCGCGCGCATCATAGCCGTCCACATCCTCGCTGGGATCGGCCTCGGCGTAGCCCAGCCGCTGCGCTTCCCTGAGAACGTGGGCGAATGCGGCTCCCGCTTCCATCTGGCTCAGGACGAAATTGCAGGTGCCGTTCAGGATGCCCTCCATGCGGGTGATGCGGTCGCCGGCGAGGCCCTGGCGCAGCCCGGGAATGACGGGAATGCCGCCGGCCACAGCAGCTCCATAGAGGAGGTGCCCGCCCTGGGAGCGCGCGAGCCGGTCCAGCTCGATGCCCTGGGCGGCGATCAGCTTCTTGTTGCCGGTCACCGCGGATTTGCCGGCTTCCAGCGTTCGCCGCACCCACGTTCCGGCAGGCTCGAGCCCACCCACCAGCTCCACGATCACGTCGGCATCCGAGCGGAGGATCTCCTCGAAATCCTCGGTCCAGATCACATCCGAGGGTGTCCAGTCCACCCGTTTGCGGGCGACGCCGCGGTTGAAGACGTGGGAGAGCCGGATTCCTTCCGGCTTCAGATCGCAGAGAATGCGGGCGACCGAGCTGCCCACAGTGCCAAATCCGAGGAGAGCGACGTTCATAAAAGCTAGGGTATCGGGTTTAGGGGTTGCGGGATAGAGTTGCAGTCCGCCGCAGCCGCGTCTGAGCGTTGTGGATGAGCGGCGGGTTGTTCTTTGCCGGCAACTCGTCACGGGAAACCGGCAATTCGTTACACGTCCTTCCGTTCGGCGATGGGGATGCGGACTTCAGCCAGGCAGCCGGGGCCGTCGATGCGGTTGCGGAGGGTGATCGCGCCGCCATGAGCTTCGACGATCTGGCGAGCGAGCGCGAGACCGACGCCGGAGCCCGACTTCTTCGTGGTGTACAGAGGCACAAATAAATTGTCCGCGTTTGCCAGGCCGGGACCGTTGTCTTCGATCTGAATCGCGGCGAGTTCACCATCGACCAGGGCGCACAGCGTGACTTCGGGCGCGCGCTGAGAAGCAGCCTGGACGACTGAAGCCGCAGCGGCGGCCGTTCCCATTGTGAAGAGCGACGGCGTGTCCTCCTCGGCCGCGGAGATCTCTTCGCGGC
>JASHRH010000326.1 GCA_030037475.1 Acidobacteriaceae bacterium | reverse complement strand
TGCGAAGTCGTGCCCTCTCAAAGCCGGAATTTTGCCATAGGCTGTCAGGGCTTTTGCAGCCGGGCCAGCAACTGCGTGGGGTGGATCGGCTTCAGGATGATTTCGAATTCATGGCCGTCCCGGCGCGCATCCCGCATCAGATCGGTGGTTGCGGCCTGGCCGGAGAGCAACAGGATTCGGCAGGCTGGGAGCAGGGTTCGGATGCGGATCGCCGCTTCGATGCCGCTCATGTCCGGCATGACCACATCGGCCAGGAGCAGGTCGGGGCGCCAGTTCTTCGCCCGCTCGACAGCTTCCGCCCCGCTGTAAACCGCTGTTGCCTCGTAGCCGTTCTGGCCGAGGATGATGGTCAGGGTGTCGGCGATGACAGATTCGTCGTCGGCCACAAGCACCCGCGGTCGACCGCTTGCTGGGGTTTGGCCGGCCATGGATTCCCTTCGTAATCAGGAGTCTGGAAGTTCTAACGTCCGGAGTTGGTACCGTGAGTGTACCCATCCCATGCCTGCAAACGCTATGGAACTTTCGTTGCAAATGCCTCGGGGGTGGCGTAACCTGGCGCTTGCCACAGCTATTGTGGATCGGGTACTGGGTCAGTTTGAAAGAAGCCACCCCTCGGGGGCTGAAGCCCCCTTATTGAGAGCAACTTGCGGCACGGCTCAAGCCGTGCCCCTTCAAAACAGCCTCAAACTGAACCAGTACCGTGGATCGTCCTCCTTTGACTTGCAGCCGGGGAACCGATATAAACGTGCTTTCCAGCCCACTTTGCTGTTCCGGGCATTCTTTCGGGGGCGCCGTTCGGCTCCTGAGCCACTATCACCGCTACGGGATGATCGGGAAGGCGGTGTAAATCCGCCACTGCCCCGCAACTGTAAGCGCGACTTTCTGCGTCAGGTGTACGGCGCAGAAACATGCCGAACCAAAGGCCACTGGAGCCCCGGCTCCGGGAAGGCGGTTCGGCTCAAGCGCGAGTCAGGAGACCGGTCCTGTATGCCAGAGCCTGCGTTCCACGCAGGCTCGTTCACCGCGTTCCGAGGGGAACGGAGGATTTATGACACTCGCATTGCGGCCCTGGCGCCGCCTCCTGTCGGCATTCCTGCTTTTCGTTTCGGCGGCCGCGCTCCACGCGGTCAGCGTCTCCGGAACCGTTACCGATCCGCTCGGTTACCCCATCGCCAATGCTGTGGTGGCGCTGGTGCAGAACGGCAAAGTTATCGTCTCTCGAACCACCGGTCCTGACGGCGGCTACACGCTGGTGAGTGCCCGTTCCGGACGCTTCTACGTCCTTGCCTCAGGCCGTTCCTTCCGGCAACTGGAGACACAGAGCTTTTACGGGGGCACGCTGAGCGCGGTGGTGCAGAACATCGTGCTTGAGCCGGAATGGGTTCGCCAGTCGGTTGTGGTCACTGACACCGGCCGCCCCGAACCACAGGCGCAGGCTACGGGCTCGATTACCGGTATTGGCGCGCTGCAGCTGGAGAACCGTTCCACGATTGTGGACGCGCTGCGCATGGCGCCGGGTGTGAGCGTGGTGCAGACCGGCGAACGCGGCGGCGAAAGCTCGCTGTTCATCCGCGGCGGCAGCTCCGATGCGAACCGCGTTTTGCTTGACGGCGTGCCCATCGAGGACATCGGCGGTCAATTCGATTTCGGCAATCTTTCGACGACTGGCCTGGATCACGTGGAGATCTACCGCGGGCCGAACAGCACGCTTTATGGTGCCGATGCAGCGTCCGGCGTGGTGGCGCTGACCACTCCGCGGGGCAGCACGCAGTTCCCCTCGCTGCTGTACGAGGGCAGCGCAGGCAACTTCGGGACCTACCGGAACCAGGTGCAGCTGGGCGGCATGAAGCGCCGGCTCGACTACTACGGGGGCTTCTCCGGCCTTCAGACCGGCAACTCCATCCCCATGGACAAGTACCACGACAACACCTCGGTGGCGAACCTGGGCTGGAGCTGGTCCGCACGCACGGAGATTCGCGTGACTGCCCGCGACAGCGACTCCGCCACAGGAGTGCCTTCCGCCAACGGCGGCTATTCCTTCGATGGAATCGCCAATGACGAGAAAGAATCCGACCAGGACAGTTACGGCACCGCGACCATCACGCACAGCTTCCGCGATAACCTGCATGGCACGGTCCGCTACGGCCTCGTGCGCAAGCGCGAGGAATCGCAGCAGTGGTATCCAGCGGGGAACCTGCTGACCGGGAGCGACCTGGGCGCGGGCAATTATTACGGCGACGTGGTCACCCTCACCGGCGCCAACGGATATTCCGTCACGGGACAGGTCCTGATGAACTACAGCGCAGCGGATGGCGCTGTTTATCCGTGGAACCTGGCGCTGGATTCCAATCGCGACGACCTCTTCGCGCAGATGGATTACCAGCACGGCCCGCACCTGGGCATTATCGGCGGGTTTCGCTTCGAGGACGAGCGCGGTATGGAAGGCGAGCCGGTGTACGGCCTGCGCCAGGCGCTGGAGCGCGGGAATTACGATTATCAGGCGCAGATGGGCGGCCAATTCAAGAACCGTCTCTTCTACACGGCATCGGGCGCGGTCGAGAAAAACGGTCTCTTCGGAACCGTGGCGTCGCCGCGCATCGGAGGCACATGGTACATCGTGCGGCCCGGGCGCGGCCTTCACGGCACCAAAGCGAACTTCAACTTTGCGCGCGGCTACCAGGAGCCTACACTGAGCCAGCAGTTCGGCTCGCTCTACAGTTTTCTGCAGGCCAACAGCGGCCAGGCCACCGTCGCGCAGGACGGCATCGCGCCCATCGGCGCGGAGCTCTCCCGCAGCTACGACGGCGGCGTGGAGCAGAGCCTCTTCAGCCAGCGTGCAACCGTGCACGCTGCCTATTTTCACAACGAATTCGGCAATCAGATTGAGGACGTGCCCGCCTCTCTGGTGCCCACGCTGCTGCCGAACCTGACCCCAGCCCAGCAGCAGCAGCTCGAAGCGCAGTTAAACAACGACTTCGCCTACGAACTGGACCTGAACTCGCTCTCCTGGCGCGCGCAGGGCGTCGAAACGGAGATCGACTACGGCCTCGGGCGGAATATTTATCTCCGCGGTGGCTATACGTATCTCAGCGCCGTGGTCCAGCGCTCCTTTCAGTCGACCGAGTGCCTGGAAGCGGGAACGACGTCACCCTGCTCGAACCCGAATTTCCCTGGGATCGTGATCGGCGACTACGCGCCCGTTGTTGGCGGGAGGCCGTTCCGGCGTCCGCCGCACACCGGATTTACCAGCGCGATCTACACGGGCAAGCGCTGGACCGGGGTCGTGGATGCGGCCTTCGCCAGCCGCAGCGACGACTCGACGTTCCTGGGCGCTGACGACGTGAATTTCGGCAACACGCTGCTGCTGCCCAACCGCAATCTCGACTACGGCTATACGAAGCTGGACGCGGGCGTGAGTTACGAGCTGAAACCGTGGGTTTCGGTCTACACCCAGCTCAACAACCTGACCAGCAGCCAGCACATCAGCCCCATCGGCTATCCGTCGCTGCCGTTCAACACGCTCACCGGTCTGCGCTTCAACTGGGGCCTGAAATAGGGAACCGCGTTTGTCCCTTGCGCGTATCACCGTGGAAAGCGCCGGAAGGCGCCGCGCCTGCGGAGCAGGCTTCCGGTTACGGTCTTCCTGAGGAGGTTTCTCCGATGCAAAAGCGAATCTCGATCCCTGCCGCCGTCGCCGCTCTCGTCCTGCTCCTGCCAGCAATGGCGCGTGCCGCTACCGGCACCTTTGACCGCACGCTGCATGTCAGCGGAACGGTCATGCTGAGCGTCCATACTGGCTCCGGCTACATCCACGTCTCGCCCGGACCGGCCGGCGAGGTCCATATCGTCGGGCACGTCCAGGCCAGCGGCTGGATCTTCGGTCCCTCGCTCGATGAGCGGGTGCAGAGGGTGGTCAACAACCCGCCCATCGAGCAGAACGGCAGCATGGTCACGATCGGCGGCCACCAGGATTGGCTGAACAACGTCTCGATCGACTACGAGATCACCGCGCCGCGCGGAACGCAGCTCGATGCCGGCACGGGCTCCGGCGATCTGCGCCTTTCCGATCTGGGCAGCTCGCTGCGCGCCACCACCGGCTCCGGGGACATCCAGGCCAGCGGCTTTACCGGCCATGTGGAGTTGCGGAGCGGCTCCGGGGATATCCATGCGGATCTCCAGTCGGCGAACGACGTGAGCGTGCACGCCGGCAGCGGCAAGATCGTGGTCAGCGGCATCAACGGTGCGCTGTTTGCGGAAACCGGCTCTGGTGACATCCAGATCACGGGACGACCCGCCGCGGGCTGGCAACTGCGCAGCGGCTCCGGCGACGTCACGCTGAATACCGGCAACGCGCCCTTCACGCTGGATGCCAGCACCGGCTCCGGCGACGTGCACAGCGATGCCGCAATCAGCACGCATGGCACCGTCGGGCATCACCACATCGCAGGCGACGTGAACGGCAGCGGTCCAACCGTGCGCATCGCAACCGGCTCGGGAGATATTCGGATTCACTGAGGAGAAGCGGTCAGGGATACAGCGGTTAGGGGTAATGCGGTCAGGCATGAAACGCCAGGGATAACGCGGCTGGCCGGGGCACGCCGGCGGCGTTGCTGATGCCCTTTCCAGTGCCTGGCGACCCACTAACCGTTTCATTCCTGACCGTCCTGTCCCTAACTGCTTCACCCCTGCCTGCTCATTGACTCTGCCCTGGAATTCCCGTATTCTGAAGTCCTTGCGCAGTGTGCGTCTTCGCGTCCGTGCGCAGGTTGCCGGCGGAGAGACGCACGAACCCAGGAACACTCTGACGGATCGGGGTTCGACAACTTCTGCGCCAACTCACGCGAACAGCCTTTGGTAACCGCGGAAGAGTTTCAGGTCCGCGAAGAGATCCTGCGTGGGCGTTTTCATGATCGGGCCGGGCACCGGACCCGCATAGCAACGCCGGAAAGCAGCACGGAGAGGGAAGGAACAAGGATGTCGACATACATTCCGAGCGCGCGCGAGATCAGCCGGAAGTGGTTTGTGGTGGACGCCAGCGGCAAGACGCTGGGCCGCCTGGCCACCGAAGCCGCCAGCGTGCTGACCGGGAAGCGGAATCCGAAGTACACGCCGTTTCTGGACATGGGCGATCACGTAATCGTGATCAACGCGGCGAAGGTTCGGCTGACCGGGCTCAAGAGCCAGTCGAAGACCTATCGCCGGTATACGGGATTTCCGGGCGGGCTGCGCGAGGAGTCATTCACGCGCCTGATGGAGCGCCGGCCGGAGAAGGTTGTGGAAGAGGCGATCAAGGGGATGCTGCCCAAGACGAAGCTGGGGCGCAAGATGGCCACCAAGCTCAATGTCTATCGCGACGACAGGCATCCGCATGCCGCGCAGAAACCCGAACCGCTGGAAGTTTCAGCGTAGTTTTTGCTTTGTATCAGGGCGCGATT
>JASHRH010000325.1 GCA_030037475.1 Acidobacteriaceae bacterium | reverse complement strand
TACGCTTCGATCCACCACGCAATGAATGTGGGGCGGCTGTTCCGGCCGGACAATCCACTGCTGCCCAACTACAAGTGGGTGCCGATTGGGTATCACGGGCGGGCGTCGTCGATTGTGATCAGCGGGACGGAGATATGTCGGCCGAGCGGGCAGACGAAGGCTCCCGATGCCGCCACGCCTTCATTCGGTCCGAGCCGAATGCTCGATTACGAGCTGGAGGCCGGGTTCTTTGTCGGGCAGGGCAATGCGCTGGGCGAGCCGGTTCCGATTGGCCAGGCCGAAGAGCGCATCTTCGGACTGTGTCTGTTGAATGACTGGTCGGCGCGGGACATCCAGTCCTGGGAGTACGTGCCGCTGGGGCCGTTCCTGGGCAAGAGCTTTGCCACAAGCATCTCGCCGTGGGTGGTCACGCTGGATGCGCTGGAGCCGTTTCGCGTGGCGACAGCGGCGCGGCCAGAGAGCGATCCGGAGCCATTGCCGTATCTCACGGATGAGTGGGACCGGCAACGTGGAGCGTTCGACATTCAGCTCGAAGTCTCATTGCTGACGGCGCGGATGCGCGCGGCGGGCGACAAGCCGGCGCGGGTGAGCCTGGGCAACCTGCGCGATCTCTACTGGACGCCGGCGCAGATGCTGACGCACCACACCAGCAACGGGTGCAATCTGCGGCCTGGCGATCTGCTGGCGACGGGAACAGTGTCGGGCGCGACAGCGGAATCCGTCGGCTCGCTGCTGGAGCGGACGAAGCGCGGTGCCGAGCCGCTGGTGTTGCCGAATGGCGAGCAGCGGACGTTCCTCGAAGATGGCGACGAGGTGATCCTGCACGGCTGGTGCGAGCGCGAGGGCCATGCGCGCATCGGGTTCGGGGAGTGCCGGGGGACCGTGCGGGGATAGAAGCAAGCCCTCACCACAGAGAGCACGGAGGAACTGCAAAAAATTTCCCTCAGGGGCTGAAGCCCAAGGTTTTTTTGACAGTTCATCGGCACGGCTCAAGCCGTGCTCCTTCAAACAATCGAGTTTTTCGCAGGCTATGAAGCCGTGCCCCCTTCAAAATGCCTCTTCATCAGAGTTTTCACAGAGGGCACGGAGCGAGTCATCGAAAGAACCCGGCGTACCAGGCCACAATGGGCTGACCGGCGAAGAGGGCGTAGAGGGCGGCGGCGCAGAGGAACGATCCGAAGGGCAGCCGGGACTGGCCGTCGAGGCGTGACTGGCCGTGGGGTCGCTTCGCGAGAAGAGCCACGCCAAAGATGGCGGCGGCGCAGGCGCCGAGGACGAAGGTGAGTCCGGTAAGCGCGGGGCCGAGCCAGGCGGCGATCATGGCCAGCAGTTTGGCGTCGCCGAGGCCCATGCCTTCGCGGTGGCGCAGCAGGTAGTAGAACCAGCGAATGAGCCAGATGAGGAGCGCGGCGCAGAGGGCCCAGAACAACGAGGCGGCGGCGTTGCGCAGATGCGCGGCCAGCGTGGGAGCGGGCAGGACTCCGCGCCAGGCGATGCCAAGCACGATGCCGGGCAGGGTGAATGCGTCGGGCAGGTGCATGGTTTCGGCGTCCATGACCGCGAGACCGAGGAGGAGGAAGCTGAGCACGGCTGCGCTGGCACCGGCGAGGGTGAGACCATTGCGGAGATACGCGAGCAGGAAGAGCGAAGCGGTGGCGATTTCAACTGCCGGATAGCGCCACGGGATGCGCCAGCGGCAAGCTCGACAGCGGGCGCCGAGGACGATCCAGCTCAGGATGGGGAGATTGTCAGAGACGCGGATGGCCGCGCCGCAGTTGGGGCAGGCGGAGCCGGGGCGCACGATGGAGCGGTGCCGCGGCAGGCGCGCGATGCACACGTTGAGGAAGCTGCCCAAGGCGAGTCCGAAGAGGACGACGAAGATGGAGATGAGAGTGGTCGAGGCGGTTCTCCGTGGTTCACTTGCGAGTGTAATGGCAGGGCTGGGGTGTGCTGAAGCCTCGTTGTACAGTGGAATTTATGCCTCAGGATGCGGAGCCGCAGGCTGATCGCCAGGCGGGGGAGTTATTTGCCACGGCAGTCGGCATCATGGCGCGGCTGCGGGCGCCGGGCGGGTGTCCCTGGGATCGCGAGCAGAGCTTCGCGACGATTCGCAAATACACGCTGGAAGAGACCTACGAGGTGCTGGACGCGGTCAAGCAGGAGCACTGGACGGACCTGGCCGATGAACTGGGGGATCTGCTGCTCCAGGTGCTCTTCTACGCCGAGATGGCTGAGGAGGCTGGGCACTTCAGCATCAACGATGTGATTGCCGGTCTGAACCGCAAGCTGGTGCGGCGGCATCCGCACGTTTTCGGCGAGGAGGCGGCGGCGGAGGCGGGGAACCGGGCGGAGAATCTCAAGACGCAGGGGATTGGCGCAGGCGAGGTGCTGCGGAACTGGGAGGAGATCAAGAGGCTGGAGAGGGCTGCCCGCCCCGGGGGCGACCGGAACGAAGCGGGGAAAATCGGAGGAGATGGGCGGCTCGATGGGGTACCTCGCGCGATGCCGGCGCTGATGGAAGCGGGGAAGATTGGGTCGAAGGCGGCGAAGGCAGGATTCGACTGGCCGGAGGTCGGTGGGGTTGTGGAAAAGTTGAGGGAGGAGACTACAGAGCTGGAGGCGGAAATCCGCGCAGGCGAGATGGAGAAAGCTGCGGAAGAGCTTGGGGATCTGCTATTTACAGCGGCGAACCTCGCGCGGCACCTGAAGGTCGACGCGGAGTTAACCCTGCGCGATGCGAACGAGAAATTTCGGCGGCGGTTTCGGGCCATGGAGGCCAGGAGCGAGCGTCCGCTGGAGGAGCTTTCGCCGGAGGAGCTGGAGGCACTGTGGGCGCAGGCGAAGGAGCCGGAGAGGGAACGTGGAATCGGGCCGGGAGCCGCGCGATGACGGAGTTCGCGCCGGAGACGGTGCAGGCGCCGGACGGGACGGCGATCGTGTTGCGCGAGTGCCGGGGCTTCGACGAACTGGAAGCCTGTGTTCGGCTGCAGATCGAGACGTGGGGCTACGACGACGGGGATGTGATCCCGCGGCGGATGTTCAAGGTGACGCAGCGGATTGGGGGACAGGCGATTGGGGCGTTTGACCCGGCAGGAGAGATAGTCGGGTTTGCCATGTCCATCCCGGGCATGAAGCCGGGACCGGATGCGGCGCGGCCGCAAGTGCCGTATTTGCACTCGCATATGCTCGCCGTCACGCCGAAGTACCGGAATGCCGGGCTGGGGCGGCGACTGAAGCTGTACCAGCGGGCGGAAGCCGTGAACCGCGGAATTCGCCTGATGGAATGGACCTTCGATCCGCTGGAGATCAAAAACGCTCATCTGAATATCCACAGGCTGGGCGTGATCGTGCGCTTCTACTCTCCGAATTTTTATGGTGTATCCTCATCTCGACTGCAGGCTGGGCTTCCCACGGACCGTCTCCATGCGGAATGGTGGATGGAGTCGGAACGGGTGAAGGCCGTCCTCAGCGGGGCTCCCACCACGCCGCCACAAATTCAGGAGACAATCATGGTCCCGAAGGCGATTGCCGCATGGAAGGCCGAGAGTGTCTCCCGTGCGCAGGCGGTGCAGGCAGAGAATCGCGAGCGCTTTCTCGCAGCCTTTGCGCGGGGGCTCGCGGTGACGGGATTCCGGACAGACAATGAAGGTAACGGCATGTACGAACTCGCACGACTGCACCAACCCGACCTGGGAGTGTTATGAGAATCGATGCCATCTTCCTGCGTGAGCTTCGCCTTCCCCTCGTTCATCCCTTTCAAACCAGTTTCGGCACCACCACGGAGCGGCGCATCCTGCTGGTGGAGCTGCGCGCCGAGGGACTGACCGGCTGGGGCGAGTGCGTGGCCGGCGAGCATCCGTTTTATTCCGAGGAATCGATCGACACGGCGTGGCTGGCGATCCAGAGCGAGCTGGGGCCGACGCTCGCGGCGGCCGAGCCGGAGCACGGCGGCAAATGTCCGGGGATTTTCCGCCAGGTGCGCGGGAACCGCATGGCGAAGGCGGCGCTGGAGAACGCAGTGTGGGACCTGGAAGCGCAGATGCGCGGGATTCCGCTGGCGAGTTTGCTGGGCGGGACGCGGGAAAAGATCGACTGCGGGGTCTCGATCGGGATTCAGGCGAGCATGGAGCAGCAGATGGCTGCCGTAGAGAAGGAGCTGGCCGCGGGGTATCAGCGCATCAAGCTGAAGTGCAAGCCGGGCTGGGACGTGAAGATGCTGGAGGCGGTGCGCAGCCGCTGGCCGGACATCGAGCTGAGCGTGGACGCGAACTCCGCGTATCGGCTGAACGACTCGGATCACATTGTGAGCTTCGACCATTTCGATCTGATGATGATCGAGCAGCCGCTGTGGGCGGACGATTTCTATTTTCACTCGATGCTGCAGAAGCGGCTGAACACGCCGATTTGCCTGGACGAGTCGATTCGGAACCGGCGCGACGCGCTGGCGGCGATTGAGATGGAGTCGTGCCGGATCATCAATATTAAGGTGGGGCGCGTGGGCGGGTTCAGCGAAGCGATTGCCGTCCACAATGCGGCGCAGGAACGGGGGATTCCGGTCTGGTGCGGAGGGATGCTGGAGACGGGGATTGGGCGATCGCACAACATTGCGCTCTCGTCGCTCGAAAACTTCTCGCTGCCAGGGGATGTGTCGGCGTCGAAACGCTACTGGAAGGAAGACATCATCGAGCCGGAAGTGACAGTGTCGGAACTGGGGCAGATTGCCGTGCCGGAGACGCCGGGACGCGGGTTTGAGGTGAGGACCGATCTGGTGGAAAAGCTGACCGTGCGGAAGGATGAGATTCGGGCGATGGCGGTGGCGTGAGGCGAGGGGAAAAGCGGCCAGCGGAACAATGGCTAACTGCCACGAAGTCCGGAAGGGGAGCAGGGATCGGACTGCTCCCTTTTTGTTTGTGGGCAGATGATCTTATTCCGTTGACCCTGCTTCCGGCGGTTGCATAGACTGAAAAGTCAGACCAGCTCCTGTCGATCAATATGCGGTCGTCTGCCTCTCTTTCTATGCCGTTGTCCTCCTGCCTGCGCCGTTTCCTGCTGACCTCCGGACTGATTGCCGCGTTGCTGGCCGCGCCCTGCATGGCGCAACAGAACATTCCCATACCCTCGCCCGCGCCTGGAACTGTGCCTGCGCCGCCGTCGGAGCTGCCGCAGACGGCGCAGGCGAATAAAGGGCCGGCGCTGCTCGATCCAGCGGGCCCGACGGTCAGCCTGCAAACCAGCGAAGCGATGTTCGATATCGCCGCAGCGCTGAATGCCTGCGGCTATGACGACGGCCTGAACGAATCGGATCCGGTACGGCAGACGGTGCGCGAGGAAGTGAACGAGGCCACGCAGGCTGCAGAGGCGGCACGCGACGATCGTGACAAGCTGTGCCTCTATATCGACCAGCACAGGCTCGACGATCCGGCGCAGAACCTGGCGCAGTACGTTTCCCTGGCGATGTATCTCACGCCTCCGCCGCAACTGACGCCCAGCGTGGACGAAGAGGATCTGCCGCCGGATGCCAACGGCGTGCTGCTGATCCTGCCGCTGGTGCGGAAGTTCGCTCAGGACGTCGATCTGCACGTTCTCTGGCTGGAGAACCGGGCGGCGTACGACGCCATCGTCGAGAAACTGCACGGCCCGCTCTCACAGATGATCGTGAGCACGGATTACTACCTGAAAATGCCGGCCTCGGTCTCGCCAGGACGGCGGTTTCTGGTGGTGATCGAGCCGATGCTGTCGCCGGAGGAGACTAACGCCCGCGTGTACGGCGCGAACTACGTGGTGGTGACATCGCCGAAGAATGGCCAGATCGCGATGCGGCTGGTGCGGCACGTGTACCTGCATTATGAGATTGAGCCGCTGCTCTACTCGCGGCAGAATGACATGATCCGGATGGAGCCGATCCTGAAGACGGTGGACTATGCTCCGCTGTCGTTCAATTTCAAGAACGACATTGCGCCGCTGGTGGTGGAGAGCATGATCCGCGCCATCGAGGCGCGGTTGATGGATACCGGCGTGCAGATCGTCAAAGTCCCGGCGGGTTTGCCGCGCAGCCAGGCGGAACCGTACGAGGTAGAGCGCAACGAGTCGATCGAAAAAGATGCGGAGGTGCGCGAAGAGGCGGTCGAGCACTCGATGCAGCAGGGCTTCGTGATCACGCAGTACTTCTACAACCAGCTCCTGGGATTCGAGAAGACAGCGCAGAGCCTCTCCGAAGCGATTGGGCCGATGGTCTACGGGATGGATGTGAATGCCGTCATCCATACGGCGAGGCAAATTACTTTCGATCAGCAGTGGGATGGCGAAATGCTGGGCCAGCAACCGGAGCGGCCGCAGCAGCCGCAGGGACTGGACCTGGCGGAGCTGAAGCTGATGAAGGGCGACGTGGCGGGCGCGAGCGCGATGGCCGAAAGGGCGATCCAGGAGCACACGGGCTATCCCGGCCGCGCGGAGTTTATCCTGGCGCGCGCGGACCTGATGAACAACCAGGTGGATCAGGCGGTCGCAGCGTTTCAGAAGACGCTGGCCGAATCGAAAGATCAGCGGCTGATCGCGTGGTCGCACATCTATCTGGGCCGTATTTACGACGTGGAAGACGAGCGTCCGCAGGCGCTGACCGAGTACAAGGCCGCGCTGGATGCGCGCGATGGGCAGCCGGACACGCTGGCCGCGGCGCAGTCCGGCCTGAAGAAGCCGTTTGCATTGCCTCCGCAGGCGGGGCTGGAGAGCGGGACGCCGGCAAAGCCGATGACTCAGCCACAGCCGCGGTAGGGCGGGTGCGGGCGCGGACGAGAGGGTTCCATACTGCCCGGCGAGACGGCCGAAACGGTCAATGAGCGTTCCGGGCTGATGGCTGCGGAGTCTTTTGCCAGCGCCGCTGCGCCTACACCCACTCCGGCGTGTACTCCCACCGCGTGGGCCGCAGCGTGATGTACTGGGCCACGCGCGGCAGCCTGCCGCGGTTGGGCGAGCTTCCATGCGGCAGCAGATGATGCCAGATCACGAGGTCGCCGGCGACGCCTGCGATCGGCAGAAGGCCCGGTTCGCGCTTGAGCGCCTCCTGTGGATTCGCACCTGTGGGCAGCGTGCGCAGCCACTCATCCAGCCGGCGGTGAAAGCCGGGAATGCAGCTGAAGGCGCCCTGATCCGCGGGCGTGTCCGTGAGATACAGAATGCCCTGCACGCCGAAGCGATGCGGTGACGCGATCGTCACGTCCCAGTGCACGTGGGGCCCAGGAAATTTCCAGTCGTCGCGCTCGGGGGGATTGAGTCCACCCTGATCGACGATGGCCCACAGATCTTCACGACCCCAGAGCTGGGAAAAAGCCTTCATCAGTCGCGGAGAGCGCCGGTTGGCGCGAAAGGCCGGATGCCGCAGCAGGGGCACCCAAATCGACACGCCGAACTTACGCCCGTACCAACTGTCAGGGTCGGTTGGCGAGGCGTCGAGGAACTCATAGATGGCTGCAGCGGCGGCATCGCGGTCTGCCGCGGCAACGGCGTTATGCACGACCACGTAGCCGTGCTCGTCCCAGAAGGCCAGCTCCTGCGGCGTCAGTCCTTCCACATCCTCGAGGCTGCCGACTGCCGAACCAACCGGGTCACCGGCGAGCGCTCGGCGGAGACGCGCAAGCTCGGCCTCGTCCATCGCGCCGCCGTTGGTCGCAATGATCCAATCTTCAAATTCCGCAAAGCCAGGCCGGTCGCGGGAATTGAGAAACCGTGCAGTCTCCAGCACATTCAGATTCAGTCCAGCAAGCAGCGTGCAGTCCAGGTCCCATTCGCCAGTATCTTTTCGCTGTCCTGCGGACGTAGAGCTCTCGCGCTGCCAGTACCGGAAGAGATAAGGAATGCCGAGGCGTCCCATAGGTTCGGCTGGCTGAACTCCTGCGGTATCGATCATCGCTGAATTCTCCATGTCGCTGCTCTGAGTCTGCCCTTTGGCGCCGCCTGCTGGCTCCCGAATTCAGGAATTCGCAATCAGAGCAGATCCCGGCTTGCACTTGTCGGTAAGATATTTTCTGACACCGAAAGGAATCAAGTAGTCAGCCGCTTCAGCCGGGCGGTGTGTCCCGGTGAGTGCATCACCGCCGAGTCACCGATGGAGGGCTGTCGCGCTGTGGGCCGATGAACGGTTGTTTGCGGCGCGAGGCTCTTCCCATCGCCTCTGCCATAATGAGGGAGGAAGCCGAGGATGGAGTTTCCTGCCCAAGATCCCGGCGTACGTACCGACGCACCGGCCGGCGCGCTTTCTGCCGGCGAGGAGAAAATGCCGCTCCCGGCAGGGCTGCAGGAGCTGGAAA
>JASHRH010000324.1 GCA_030037475.1 Acidobacteriaceae bacterium | reverse complement strand
CGTCTTCCCGCCGTCCATCGTCTTCCACGGCAGGTGCCACGTCCCCGCGTAGATGATTTCCGGATCGTACGGATCGATCGCGATCGACTCCACTTCGTGAATCTCCGTGCTTCCCGGCGGGCTGATCTCCTCCCAGTGCAGCCCTTTATCCAGGCTCCGGTACACGCCGCGCAGTGTCCCCGCCACCAGCTCATGCGGATTCCCGCGCGTCTGCTTCAGCGAGAGCACTGCCTGGCTGTGCATTCCTGCCGACTCTATCCAGGTACACCCGCCGTCGTGACTGATGTATACACCGCCATCCGGATGGTCTGTCACCCAAACGCCAGCAAACAGTGTTTTCGGATCCGACCGATCTACCGCCAGACTGTCCACTACCAGGTTGTCCTGCGGCGCCAGTTTCGCCAGTCGTCGCCACGACGCGCCCGCGTCGTCAGATACGTAGATCCAGCTATCCGTCGTCCCCAGGTAAATCCGCTGCGGATCGCGCGGATCGAAGGCGAACCGCCGCGCGTCCCCTCCATCGGGACCGATCGTCGTCCAAACCCTGGGTGCTGTGGGAACAGCCTGGGCGTGCAATCCAGGCACCGTGACGGCCAGTACCGCCAGAAGCAAAGGCAACCGCGTCAGCTTCATATCTCCATGGGCCTGCGCGGCAAAGCTCTCCGTTCCGGCGCTCCGCGCAGCGTCGTTGGGCTCGAGCGAAACCAGCGACGATATCCACCGAAGCCTCAGGTCCTGATGCGGCTTTCCACCGAAGAAAGCCGCACTGAACAGGCCCCAAAGGGGTACAGCATCGCTGGTTCCGCTCTGTCGATATGGTAACCGGTTCTCCGCATCGTTGCGCCTTTCCGGCCCACGATGCGAATATCGGCGGTCAACTTGTCCTGTTCCTCCGCCGGCAACAAAAAGGAGCGCCCCGCGGACGCTCCTTCTGAGGAAAAACCGGATCTCCGCTCACCACACGCGGCACTTCTGCGCCGGATCCATCGGCTGCCCCGTGTGGCAACTGAAGGCCTTCGAGAACTCCGGCGTATTCACCAGCACGCCCTTCACTCGGATGGGATTCGGCGAGTGCGGGTCCGTCTGCACCAGCATGCGAAGGAACTGCGGCCGGTCGTTCGTGCACCAGTTCTGCGCGTACGCGATGAAGAACTGCTGCAGCGGCGTGTACTTCGCCTCCGCCGCGCTGGCAGCCGGACCCGGCACCTTGCCCGCATCCATTGCCATCCGCGCCATCAGTGCCATCATCGCCAGCCGCACCCCGCCGTTGTCCGCGGTGTTCTCGCCCAGCGTCAGCTTTCCGTTCACGTTCAGACCAGGAACCGCCTGGAACTGGCTGTATTCGTTCGCCACGCATGCTGTCCGTTGATCGAAGTTCGCCTTGTCCTGCGGCGTCCACCAGTTCGCCAGGTTGCCATGCCCGTCGTACTGCGAGCCCTGGTCGTCGAAGCCGTGCGTCAGCTCGTGCCCCACCACCGCCCCGATGTGCCCGTAGTTCGTCGTGGCCGGCTCGCTCTTGTCGTAGAACGGCGGCTGCAGAATCCCCGCCGGAAAGTTAATGCTGTTCTGGTCCGGATCGTAGTATGCGTTCACCGTCGGCGGCGTCATCTGCCACTCGCTCCGGTCCACCGGCTTGCCGATTTTGCTTAGCTGATACGCGGTCTCGAATTCCCGCGCCCGCACGGAGTTGCCCAGCGCGTCGTTTGGCCGGATCGCCAGCTTCGCGTAGCTCCGCCATTTGTTGGGATACCCGATCTTGTCCGTGACCTGGTGCAGCTTCGCGATCGCCTTCGCCTTGGTTGCGGGACTCATCCAGTCCAGGCTTTCGATGTCCTGGCCCATGGCTGTCTCGATCCCGCGCACCATCGTCAGCGCTTCCTGCTTCTGGCTCGGCGTGAAGTACGTCGCCACGTAAAGCTGGCCCAGTGCATCGCCCATCGATGCATCCACGGAGTTGACGCACCGCTTCCAGCGCGCCTGCTCCTGCGGCGTCCCCGTCAGGTCGCGCCCGTAGAAGTCGAATGATGCCTGCTCGAAGGTCTCCGGCAGCCGCTGTGAAAACGAGTCCGCCAGATGCACCCGCATGTACGCCTTCAGCGTCGCCAGATCGGTATCCCCGATTGCCGCGTTCAGCCCCCTGAAGAAATCCGGCGACGCCACGTTCAGCGAAGTCACTACAGGCGATCCCATCGCCGCAATGTATTTCGGCGCGGAGAGGATCGGTGCCGTCGCCGCAAATGCCGTCAGTTCCTCCATGTGGTAAGTCTTGTGCGGATCGCGCCGCTCCACGATGCCCTGCGATGCCTTCGCCAGCTCCGTCTCGAACTTCATGATGGCGTCAGCTTCCGCCTGCGCCTTGTCTGCCGGATCGCCCAGCAGCGTCAGCATCTTGTCCAGATGCGCCACATACTGCTTGCGCATCTCCACGCTGTGTGGATCCGTGCGCAGGTAGTAGTCCTTCTCCGGCAGACCGATCCCGCCCTGATCGATATAGGCAATCTCCTGGTCCGCGTCCTTCAGATCCTGTTGCGACCCGTAGCTCAGGAAGACATCCACGCCCATCCGGTTCAGGTATGCAATCAGCTCGGGCAGTTCCGCTTTGCTCTTCAAACCGTCGATCCGCTTCAGTTCCGGATCGAGAGGCGCCAGTCCCGTCTGATTGATGGCCGATGTGTCCATGCACGCCTCGTAGTAGTCGCCGATCTTCTGCTCGTTCGCCGTGCGATGCGGCTCGGCGTGCTCCGCCTGCTCCACGATCTGGTGCAGTGCTGCTGTGTTGAACTCATACAACGCAACAAACTGGTTGTACCAGGGCAGATCGCTCGGAATCGGATGCAGCTTCGCGTAGTTGCCGCACGCGAACTGATAGAAGTCGTCGCAGGGATTCGCCGTCGTATCCATCGCGCTGGCATCGAACCCGGGTATTATTTTCGGCACGGCTTCGCTGGCGGACGGCGCCTGCGCCGCCGCTGGTGCCGCCGCGCTCAGCAACATACCCAGCCCCATCAGGGCCGCCGCGGCAGATTTGAATCTCTTGTGCTGCATCACCCCTCCTCAAAAAAAGCAAACGATCCGCCCTGATTTCGGGCGGAGTTCAGAATACTCTTCCCGCAAAAATCGGGGCTGGTCGGAATGCGACCAGCCCCCGTCTTGTCCGTGTTCTGCAACGGCTACTTCGTTGTGCCGCTCGCGGCAGCCTTGTGGTGGTGATGGTGCCGGTAGTGGTGATGCACCGGGTTCCGCGGCTGGGCCTTGTACAGGCTCTCGTCCACCGCCGTCGTCCCCGGCACGTCGTTGTCGAAGTTCGCCCCCGCCGGAACCAGGTAATCGTCTACCTCATTCTGGCCGCTCGTGCCCGTCCGCACCTGGATGCGGCTGGCGTCGATGCCTTTCTCCGTCACCAAATAGGCCTTCGTATTGACCGCTCGCTGCGCTGCCTGCTTCTCGGCCGTCGGCCAGTGCTCCCGCTCCCACCGCGTCTTCGGCGTCTTTGTTGGAGCCGAGTTGCCCACCAGCACGACCGTCGCGTCCGGCTTCTGCTGCGCGTTCAGCGCAACGTCGTCCAGGCACGCCTTCGCTTCGTTGTTCACACGCGTCGGATTGTACGCACGTGCCCGCTTGTCATGATTGAACGTGATCGAGCACAGCGTCTGCGTCTTCGGAGCTGGCGGCGGCGGCGGTGCTTCCACGTCCACCGTGGTCGTCGACGAGGCCGTCTGTCCAACCTTATCCTGCACGTTGCAGGTCACGGTAATGGTCCCCGATGGTGCTCCGGTGGTCGCGAGCGTCGCTGTGTTACTGGTTCCGCTGATCGATCCTGCCGATGCTGAGTAACTGTAGGTCAGCGGCAGATTCTGCGGGCTCACGCCCGTCGCCGTGATGGTCGAGGTTCCGCCCGGCTGCACCGTCGTCGGATCTGCCGTGCAGCTAACCGTCGGCGGCTCGAACTGCTTCACCGTGAAGTGCGTCGTGGCGTCAGCCGACTGTCCCGGCTTCGGCCCCTGCGTCACGTGTCCGGTCACCGTGTAGTCGCCCGGCTGCAGGTTCGTGGTGTCAATGGTGGTGCTCGAGTTGGTCCCGCTCACCGTCAGACCCTGACTGCCGCTCCAGCTATACGTCGTCTTCTTCTTCGGATTCAGGTTTGTCGCCGTGCAGGTTACCGTTACCTGCTCGCCCGGGTACACGGAATCCGGACTCGCCGTGCAGCTATACTCCACAGGCGGAGGCGGCACGATACTGCCGAAGTGCATCACCAGTCCCGCGCTCAGCCGCGCCGAGCTCACATTCGCCCGCCCGCCGGTCTGCGGCGCCGGTCCGAAATCCACGTGGTAATACTGGTAGTCCGCCTGAAACAGCCGCAGAGCAAAGCGCTGGTTCGCAAAGGGAAGCTCATAATCCAGGCCTCCGCCCACCGTCAGCGCAGGGCCCCAGGTATACCCGTGCCAGACGAGGTCGGGAGGACTGTTCGGTCCACCCAGCCGAACCGCCCCCGCCAGTGCATGCGCAAAGGGCGTCATCCCCGAAGCCGGATAGCGGAAGATCATGCCCAGTCCGAAATCTGAAGCTCCGTCATTACTGCCGCTCGGGTGATTTGCGTACTCCACCTGACCGCCAACGTACTGGTTGAAGTAATAGGCAGAGCTGCCGATTGCGCCTTCGTTGATTGATGAATACGAGTCGCTGAACGGGCCGGTGGTTATCACCGGCGTAGTCGTAGTCACGGTTCCATGGGGCGCCAGGTACGAATATCCGAGAAACACGTCCATGCGCGATGGGGATGAGTCGCCTTTAGCGGTCGATCCAGTCGATGCCGTCGACCCTGCTGAAGACGACGAACTCTGCGCCAGCGCCACGGAAGCGCCCAGGCCCAGAGCACATCCTGCAAGCAGAATTCGGCCCAGCTTACCTAACGGACGAGAATGCATGCGTCGATCCTCCGCATTAACTTGAATTGCTGATGAAGTTGCGCCCCCCCGGTTACAACGCACAGGAGAGGCAGCCGAAAAAATTCCGCGCTTACGAGGTTACTACAGGTACTGCTGTTAGACGGCGCTTTCCGCATGTCATACGAGAGTAGAGGGCCACCAGGTACCTTTGGAGTTACCCTGGATGATCGGCAACCAAACAAACCCTTCCAGCCCATACTTACCGATGGGTATTTCGCTTTTCCCCGCCCGATGCTGTTGACCCGCCACGGCTGCGCCCCGATCCTTACTCCAGGTTCAGCACTCGCTTCAGGCTGCCCCGCTCGTGCTGGATCTTCTCCTGCAGCAGCGTAATCGCATACAGCAATTGCTCCGGCCGCGGCGGACACCCCGGCACATAAACATCCACCGGGATCACCTGATTCACGCCCTGCACCAGCGCGTAATTGTTGAAGACGCCGCCGGACGTCGCGCAGGCGCCCATCGAGATCACCCACTTCGGCTCCGGCATTTGGTCGTACAGCCGCCGGATCACCGGCGCCATCTTCCACGACACCCGCCCCGCGATCACCATCAGGTCCGACTGCCGCGGCGACGGCCGGAACACCTCCGCCCCAAACCGCGCCACGTCGAACCGCGACGCCCCCATCGACATCATCTCAATCGCGCAGCAGGCCAGCCCGAAGGTCATTGGCCAGATCGAGCTCTTCCGGATCCAGTTGATGGCCGCATCCACCGTCGTCAGAAACACGCCTTCCGGCTGCTCATATCCGTAGCTCGTTTCCAGAACCTTTTCCCGGTTCTTCGCGCTGCTCTCGAGCGTCCCAAACAGCCGCCGATCCCGCAATTCGCTCATACTTCCACTATACCGCCGCGCGAATCGCCCCCTGCCGTCAGATGCCGCCGCAAATGGCTCCCAGCAATGACATCTGGAAGCTGGCAGCCGGTCATAAGCCGTTCCATCCCTAACCGCTTTTCCCCTGACCGCTCTTCCGCTAAAGTAATCCCAAGCCCCGTTGCCCGATCACCCTGG
The DNA here is from genome assembly GCA_030037475.1 of Acidobacteriaceae bacterium. Lineage (GTDB taxonomy): Bacteria > Acidobacteriota > Terriglobia > Terriglobales > Acidobacteriaceae > Palsa-343. The sequence goes on along the minus strand of JASHRH010000324.1, from coordinate 11,725 downwards.
CGCGACCCTGTCGCTCTCGCCTGCGGGTTCCATCACGATTCTTCCGCGGAGTGCCATGCGTCCTCGTCGTTCGCTTCTCCCTTTATCTCTTCTGGTCCTCTGCGCGCCTGCCGCGCTTGCCCAGTCGCCCGCCGCGCCCACCATCTCCTCTGGCGACAACGCCTGGATGCTCACCAGCGCCGCCCTCGTCCTGCTGATGACCGGCCCCGGTCTTGCGCTCTTCTACGGCGGCCTCGTCCGCCGCAAAAATGTCCTCGGCACTATGATGCAGAGCTTCGCCATGATGTGCATCGTCACTGTGCTCTGGGCGCTCTTTACCTACTCGCTCGCCTTTGGCCCCGGCAACGCCTTCATCGGCGGCTTCCACTTCGCCTTCCTGAAGCACGTCGGCCTCGCGCCCGATCCCGATTACAGCGCCACCATCCCTGCCCAGACGTACATGATCTATCAGCTCATGTTCGCCATCATCACTCCGGCGCTCATCTGCGGAGCCTTCGCTGAGCGCATGAAATTCAGCGCCATGTGCCTCTTCCTCAGCCTCTGGACCATCGTCGTCTACTCGCCCATGGCGCACATGGTCTGGGGCAAGGGCGGATTCCTCAACGCGGCTCTCGGCGGCTCGCTTCCCTGTCTCGATTTCGCTGGCGGTACCGTCGTCCACATCACATCCGGCGTCTCGGCCCTGGTCTGCGCCCTCTATCTCGGCAAGCGCGTCGGCTATCCGCGTGAGCCCGCCCCGCCGCACTCCGTCGTCCTCAGCTTCATCGGAGCCTGCCTGCTCTGGGTGGGCTGGTTCGGCTTCAACGCCGGCTCAGCCCTCGCCGCCAACGGCCTCGCCACCAGCGCCTTCGTCAACACCCAGTTCGCCACCGCTGCCGCCGCCATCTCCTGGTGCGTGGCCGAGTGGCTCCGCAACGGCAAGCCCAGCGCCCTCGGCGCCATCTCCGGCGCCGTCGCCGGACTCGTCGCCATTACCCCCGCTTCCGGTTTCGTTCAGCCCATGCCCGCGCTGGTCATTGGAGCCATCGCCGGGGCGTTCTGCTATCTCATGGTCACCGTCGTGAAATCCTTCTTCGGCTATGACGATTCGCTCGACGCTTTCGGTGTTCACGGCGCTGGCGGCACCATTGGGGCTATCCTCACCGGCTTCTTCGCCTCCACCGTCATCAATCCCATCTATGGCCCCGGCAAACCGACCGGCGCCATCGACGGCCACTGGCATCAGATTCTGAACCAGCTGGCCGGCGTCGCCATTGCCTGGGGGCTTGCCATCGTTGGCACCCTCATCCTGCTTAAGCTCGTCGATCTCATCCTCGGCCTGCGCGTCACTCGCGAGCAGGAGATTGAGGGGCTCGACGTCACCCAGCACGGCGAGGAAGGCTACGATTTCGGCTCGTGAGGCTCACCGCTTGGTTTAGGGATAGGAGTTTACCAAATCTACCTCTTGAAGATCTCTTCTCCGCAAACGAATCGCACCAAGACACCGTTTCGCTGCAACGCATCCTTGTGGTGCCACCACCCGCTGTCAACTGCGTTCAGCACCGGTGGCCGTTCAGCATGTGCCAAAGCAACCGCGACAAACTTGCGGTCGGAGCGGTCGAACGTGGAGAGTTGAGGATCCTTTGGGAAGACGAGAAACTCGTCTGGGTTCTGAGGATCTGCGAGAAGTACAACTCGCGCCACGCGATCATCTCGGTAGCGATTGTCCACGAGCCATTTGAAAAATTGGTCGCCGACTCCCGGTTGACCAGCAAAGGAAAGATACCTCTTGTATTCGTTGAAGATCAGATTCTCTTCATCGATTACCGCGACGCCGGACTTGGTGATCTCGTTTAGCGCACAAGCACAGGCGGCGACCCAAGGCAGCGGTTCATCTTTCCGGTGATTCGCTACGATTGTAACGTTTGTGTCGACGACGACTGGAGCCCGCTTCTTCTTCACCTTGCTTCAGCCTGCCTCTTCGCTGCTGCATCAAGTCGGGCAGACATCTCACCCATTTCGTCCCCGAAAAAGTCGTCCGGCCAGTTTTCGATGTCTCCGAAAAGATTTACTTTCAAAGGTTCGAGTATTGCACCGTCAGGCCCGCGTCGGCAGAAGTACAGCGCGACCTGATCCGCATCGATCTTTTGTTCCGCCACCCGCCTTTGAAGGCGACGCAGGAAATGTTCCGAATGACTTTCAACGATCAATTGAATATCTCGCGGCTCTCCGTTTTCGCGCGATTGGACCGCCTCGATGAATAGATCTGCCAAGGTCATCTGCACGGACGGATGCAGGTGAATCTCCGGCTGCTCAAGCAGGACTGTCGTGTGTGGTTGAGCGTAGAAGCACTCCACGATTACAGGCAGCACCTGCGAAACGCCGAATCCAACATCGGGCAGAGTTACATCGGCGTTGGTGGAAGGGGTGCGCACCACGACCTCGTATTCCTTCCTGTGTGCAGCAATCGGCCGCACGGAGAAACCTTCCAGAAGGCCCATCTGCTTGAGCCAACTCGCTATTACCACCTGGAAGGAGTGGCCCGGTCGCTTGTACCCGGGGCTGATCTTTCGGTCAGCTGCGGCGAGGAGGGCCTCAATCGCTCTGGCACCCGCCCAGCCGACGTGATCTGGAACTTCGCCCGACCAGATGTACGATCTGCGCGGCAGGGTGCGCAGTGGGCCGAGGTACTGGATTCTGCGCAGTTCCCTTTCCAGAGATAGGGCCAGATCGCTGGTAAAGCTCGCATTTTGATAGTAGGCGGTCACCTCATCGGGAAAGCCGTAGAACCTGACAGGGGGCGGAAGCTGCCACGCTCGTCCCTGATTCCGCACGAGTTTGTAAGGCGTCGCTTCGAGTGCGAATTGCTGTCTTGTGCCGTTTTGCGTGCCTATCGGCTTCAGCGCGACCTGTAGCGGCTCCTGGGAGCCCAGCAGGTCGTATTCCAGGCACGAGATCCTCGGCACCTGATCTTTCTGATCGAACGCCACCGAAGCTTGGAATGACAGCGTATGCCCAGAGAATTGTCTCTTGCTGATCGTGTCGGCGAGAGTCATCGGTTTGGGCAGCTTCCACTCGAAGGAGAAGCTAATTGATTTCAAGAGGTCATGAGCAAATGTGAGATCTCTAAATGTGCCAAGTTCAACTGGCGTGCTTTGATCACCCGGATGCAGCACTCGGCGTCGATCCGGAGACTCGGCTGTTTGCCGAAGCATCAGGAGGAATTGGATCAGGCTGCTTTTCCCGGAACTGTTGCTCCCAAAAAAAACGGTAATGGGGGCTAGTCGGATCTCTGAGGTGTCCGCCCAGTTCTTGAAGTTTCTGATACGAAGCTTTGTCAGCATCAGCGACTTCCCTTCAGACTTGCAAGTGAAGGATTGCCCATCTCCCGTCCACAATACTTTATACCTAGGCGCGTCTTGTAAGGGAATGCTCTGCTACAAGCCGGTTGGCGGCCCTTGGCGAAGCCTTCCGCGGGTGCCGATGGTTGTTTCCGTCTCAGCCCCGATCTGCCCGGCGGATGCCGCCTCTCACCAGTTTTTAGCCCCGCCGTTCCGCGGATTCCGCCCCAGCTTCATCATCCCTGAATGCCCGCTCACTCCCCGCCTCTGATAACCTGATTACCCAGGACCTACGGATTCTATGCAAAAGATCGAAGCAATCATCCAGCCCTCCAAGCTTGACGCCGTCAAAGACGCTCTGCTCGAAGCCGGCATCGAGGGCATGACCATTCTGGAAGCGCGCGGCCACGGCCGCCAAAAGGGACACACCGAGTTCTACCGCGGACGCGAATATACCGTCGATCTTCTCCCCAAGATCAAAATCGAGATGGTCGTGCGCGACGAGATCGCCGAAAAAGCGATCCAGGCCATCCTCTCCTCGGCCCGCACCGGCAAGATCGGCGACGGCAAAATCTTTGTCTCGAAGATCGACGACGCCATCCGTATCCGCAACGACGAGCGCGGTCCGTCCGCTCTCTGAGCTTCACCGCCTGCAGCCTGGCTGCGGCGCACCTGGTTTTGCCCGTCTCCGGCCGCCCTCGTCGGCATCGGAATCTCTGCATCTTCTGAACGCTGTACGCTGAACCCTGTACGCTGCTTTTTTGGCCATGATCTCCGACACGTCCAGCCTGGCGCTCCTGCGCAGCCGCTACGAGGAACATCTGGCCCTCCTGCGCCAGAATTTCGAGCGCACCGGCGACGGCTCCTCCGCCATTCGCCGCCGCGCCCGGGTTGTCGGCAATCTCCTTTCCGAGCTGTGGGAATCCCTCGTCCCCGACGCCGATCACTTCCCCATCACCCTCGTCGCCACTGGCGGCTTCGGCCGCCGCGAGCTCTTCCCCTGCTCCGACGTCGATGTCCTCTTCCTCTGCGCTCATGAGAAAATCGAGCCCGCCGCCCGCGACTTCATCCGCGCCTGCACCCAGGCCATGTGGGACATCGGCCTCCGCGCCAGCCCGGCCACGCGTTCCCTGAAGGAATGCGAGCGCGTCCATCCCGATAACCTTGAGTTCACCGTCTCGCTCCTCGACCGTCGCTTTCTCACCGGCAACCGCGATCTCTACCGCAAATTCGAGAAGGATCTCCTCCCCTCCGTCATCCTCCGCGAGTGGGATACGGTCATCCAGAACCTCGCTGAAATCGCCCGCGCCCGCCACGCCAAATTCGGCAACACCATCTTCCACGTCGAGCCCAACGTGAAGGAGTGTCCCGGCGGTCTGCGCGATTACCATCTCGCCCAGTGGCTTACCCTCCTCAATTCCATCCAGCAGCACAAAGCCTGGCCGTCGTCGTCCGCCGACGACTTCTACGGCACCCACGACGAGCCCGAGTCCGCCTACGATTTTCTCGCCGCCGTTCGATGTTTCCTCCACTACCGTGCCGGCCGCGACGACAACACTCTCGACTGGCACGCGCAGGACGAAGCCGCCGCTCTCTCTATCGGCCTTGAAACCCGCGGCACCTCCGACCCGGCCTACTGGATGCGCACCTGGTATCGCCAGGCCCGCACCGTCTACCGCCGCGCCACTCTGCTCATGGATGCCGTCCCGCCCCCGCGCCGCTCCTTCTACAAGCAGTTCCGCCGCAAGCGCACCCCCGTCCCCGGCACCGATTTCTTCCTCCAGGATGGGCGCCTCGACCTTGCTGAGAACGCCACGGTCAACGACGCCGATACTATCCTCCAGATCTTCGGGCTCATGGCCAGGCACGGCTACCGCCTCAGCTTCGCCGCCGAAGATCGCATCGCAGATGCCCTCCCCGTCTTGGCCGTTCAGATGCCCGAAGGCCCGTTTCTCTGGAACTGTCTCCGCGACGTCCTGCTCGGGCCATGGGCCGCGCATGCCCTGCGCACCATGCACGCCCTCGGCATCCTCGAGCTCCTCATTCCGGAATTCCATGGCATCGAGTCCCTCGTCATCCGCGACACCTGGCACCGCTACACTGTCGACGAACATACTTTCCACGTCATCGACAACGTGCACCGTCTGCGCCAGCCGCAGCACGACTGGGAAAAGCGCCTCGCTTCGCTGATCCCGGAAATCGATCGCCTCGATCTCTTCCTTCTCGCGCTCCTCATGCACGACACCGGCAAGTCCCGCCGCAACGGCAACCACGCCATCTCCTCGGTCGAGCTTTGCGAAAGCCTCTTCTCCCGACTCGAGCTCGATCCCGACGAGCGCGAGACTGTGCGCCGCGTCATCCGCAACCATCTCGACATGTCCGCCGCCATGCGCCGCGACATCTTTGACGCGGAAACCATCCGTGTCTTCGCGGAAAAGGTCGCGACCCAGCCGCAGCTCAAAATGCTTACGCTGATGACCTACGCCGACATCCGCGCCGTCTCGCCCGAAGCCCTCACGCCCTGGAAAGCCGACAGCCTCTGGCAGCTCTACATGAGCGCCTCCAACTTCCTCGACCGCAGCGTCGACGAGGTCCGCTACCACGCCGCCGCCGATCCTGCTCTGCTCAGCCGCATCGTCGCCCAGCTCCCCGCCGGTCAGCCCATTCCTGCCGCGGTCGACGATCTCCGCGCTTTCCTCGAAGGCCTGCCCCAGCGCTACCTCGCTACCCGCTCGCCGGAGCAGATCGCTGCTCAGTTCCGCCTCGCCCGCGCTCTCTCAGAAAATTCCGTCCAGCTTGCCTTCCGCGCTCTTCGCCAGCTCAACGAAATCACCGTCGTCACGCCCGACCGTCCCGGCCTCTTCGCCGACGTTGCTGGCGTCCTCTCTGCCTGGGGCATGAACATCGTCAAAGCCGACGCCTTCTCCAACGCCGCCGGCATCATCGTCGACACCTTCCAGTTCACGGACACGTACCGCACCCTCGAGCTCAACGCCTCCGAAATCGACCGCTTCCTGCTCAGCGTCCGCGACACCGTCGCCCGCCGTGTCTCCGTCGAAGAGCTGCTCCGCAGCCGTCACGTCAGACACACCCGCCCTCGCGTCACCGTCGAGACCCGTCTCGAGTTCGACAACGACGCCTCCACGCACAGCACCCTGCTCCAGATCGTCACCCAGGACACGCCCGGCCTGCTCCGCGCCATCGCGCTCAGCTTCGCCGCCTGCGGCTGCAACATCGAAGTCGCGCTCATCGACACGGAAGGCGAAGCCGCCATCGACGTCTTCTATCTCACCCACTCCGGCAACAAGCTCGACGAACCTCTCCAGGCCACCCTCAGCGAATCCCTCACCCTCCGCCTCCATCACCTGAGGCAATAGACCGTCGCGCGTCGCACGGAAAGCTGGGCAGCCCACATTCGCGCAGTTTTCGCGTATGTCGCAACGCATAAATCCGTCGCAGCGATCTTCACAACACGTCATATGTGCGCGTTGCAACAAATCTGTGCGCGGAGGCGCAACGCTGATTAGAGCGAAACCAGCGAAGGTATATCTCAGAGCCGCAGTCCTCTACGCGGCTTTCCGCCGAAGAAACCGGGGCCCCCTGCACGCCAGCTTCAGGCGTGCAGGGGTGGAAAGAAAGCCGCACTGAACCGCCCTTAAAAAGACACAGCATCGCTGGTTTCGCTCTAGCCCAGCACTTCAGTACTGAGAAAGCTCCCCAAACAGCCGGGTCCCGGAGGGACACCGCTGGCACTTTGCGCACCCCCGCTACCCGCCTCACCCCTAACCGCTTCATCCCTGTCCGCTAACCGCTCCACCCCTCAGTACGCCCACCACGGGCCCGCCGGCGTACCCGACGGCATCGCCTGCCCATCCATGGCGACGTAGACGTTCACTCCGTAGAAGAACGGCAGCCCCCAGTCAAACCCCACGTCCGTGGGATTCACCCCAGCCAGCCCGCTGAACGCGGCGTCGGTATCCGTTGAGGAGCTGGTAAACAGCGTCTCGGCGTTGGCCACGCTGAAGTCCGTCGTCTTCGACGACCCGTTCGCTCCCTCATTCGTCGCCGACAGCGATTCCGTCGATGAAGGACAGTACCATGCGGACAGATCCCCGATGGGCGAGTTCTTCGGGCACGTCGGGATATTCGTCGCGTTAGGGAAGAATAGCGCGTTCGAACCGCTGTCGATGAAGCTCCCGCCGGCGCAGTTGTTGTTCGGGTCCGGACCATTCGAGGTACCGTTGAAGACGGTGGTGAACAGGTCATCGCACGTCAGCGTAAAAATCGTGGCGCTCGACGAAAGTTGATTGTTTGATTCCGTCCCAATGCCGAACACCAGCGACCCGCTCACCGTTGCCTCGCTGCCTGAAACCGCCGGCAGCTCGACCACCACGCCGTTGTTATCGGTGGGGAACAGCGCCACCGGATCTGTCACCTGGTTCGACACCGCGATATACGCCGGACTGCAGCTGCTGCCCGAGCACGTGTAGTAGATCGGCGGCGGCGTGCTCAGACCGGCCAACGGCGAGCAGGCGCTGCCGCCTTCGTAGTAGCAGTCGGTGGGCTCAAGGCCCACGCCCAGAATGCCATTGGCCCCGAGCAGCGCCACCGTATTGTCATTCTGGCTGCTGCCATTCGAGCAGGAGCTGGGCACGCCCGTGTTGCTGCTGCTGATCACCTGGATCGGCACTTTGCTGGCCGTCTCCGCGCCCAGGCCTACATCGGCCTGCTCGACCTGACCCCAGAGATACGACCCATCGACGAACGATACGCAGTTGTAGGCCGGCGAACCATTTGACGCGTTCAGCGCCGGCAACCCCAGCGACGAGACCTCCGGCTCAAAAACGCGCAGCCCCACCGAACCGGTATCGACCAGAAGGTTGTCGATCGTGACGCAATTGCTCGTGCTGCCCGGAACGCACACCGTGGCTGTAGCGAACGCAGCATTCTCATAGATCGAGCCGTTGGTCTGGTGTGCTGTCGGCCCGCCATCGACCGCAATGGGCAGAACGTTGGCCCCGGTGGTTGTGGTAGTGGTCGTGGTGGTAGTCGAATGACTGGAACTTCCGCATCCCGCGGCCCATACCAGGCTCGCCGAAACCACGAGGAAAGAAAACCTGCGTACGACAAAATCCGTTGTCATCTGATCTGATCCGCCTGAACGCTGGCGGGCAGCATGTCTGGCAGATACGCCCGTCCGTAATACGCGCCCATATGCCCGAACGTCTGGATCACCAGCCCCCGCTCCTGGATGTTCAGCGGCTTGTGCCCATACGGTTGCGGTTGCTGCGCCTGCAAGGCGTCCGCGTACTCCTGGAAATAGCGCCCCAGAACCTGCTGCATCTGCGGAACAAATGGCCCGTGCCAGGTCACGGCAAAGACCGTTCCGCCCGAAGCAACGTACTCGTCCACCACAGTTCCGTACTGCGCCCGGATCTCATGAACGTCGTAGCCGGCTGCATGGGTCACACTCTCTCTGGCGCTCATCTGTGCCCGGTCCCTCTCGACGGAGTTCATGCTGCCGCCGAGCGAAGCGAACGCCGGCAGGGCAATCGTCAGGGCCGCGGCCAGCGCGCCCGCGCGGTAGTACAGCCCCCCGCGCGACTGCGAGCGATGCGCAATGCTGAGCCTCGTCATCTTCACGTCCATTCGCTCCACGTTGCCCTTCCATGCGTGCTGTCATGTTCGACGGCAATCGCCCCGGCGAAGTTTGGGACGTCGTTTTCGTCCCTTCTGGATGCCCCCCGGAGGTGAGCGAAAGCGCAATTCATGCAGCGAAAAGCCTCCGCCGGCGTGGAAGTTCTCTGGAATAAGCCGATTGCCCGCCTGATCGTCCCCCTGCTTAGGGAACGGCCGGACCACTTCACCGCCTCTTGATTTCTACCCATGCAGGAGTATTCTGGCGCTCTCTGCAAACCTGGCCAGGGAGGCCCCCATGTCCGAGTCAATTCAGGAAATCACCGTCAAGCCCAGGAAGCATCCTGCGCTTTCCAAAGTTGCGTCTGCCCTCGCGGTGATCTGCGATGCGGGGCTTCTCCTGTCGGCCCTGGCCCACGTCGCCGCGCTTGCATCCATCTGCATCCTCTTCCTTCTCCTGGCCGGAGTGCTTGGCGTCATCGCTCTCTTCCTGCGCGGCAAGAAGTCCCTGGCGGTATTCGCCACACTGAACGGTCTCGCCCTCGTGCCCATTCTGCTGCTCATCGCCATTCCGAACATGCTGCATCTGAAAGCCGAGGCCAACGAAATCTCAGCGGTTCAGTCGCTGCGGGCAATTCACGAGGCGGAGATGCAATACAACGCCACGTATCCCGCGAACGGATACGCGTGCGAACTCTCGCAGCTCGGCGGCAGCGCCGCCTCCGGCCCGCCCAGCGCGCAGTTCGCGCAACTTCTGCCGGCTGACCTGACCAGCGGCCACAAGGCGGGCTACACGTTCAGCATCCTCAACTGCACCAAAACCACGGTGAACAATCAGGACCACTTCACCAGCTATGAGGTCACAGCGGTGCCGCTGACCGTCGGCAAGACCGGCAACAATGGCTATTGCCTCGACATGAGCGGGACCATCACGAAGGACACCAATGGAGGCGCCAATTGCACCGCGCCACTATAGTAAGTGCTGGATGCCCCACCCTTGTCCACGTGTTTTTCGTGGACAGGGCGGGCAGGAAACCCTGATCCGCAGGACCCGGCCAGTGCCTGCTGTCTCCTGGCGGCTGACTCCTGCTATCAGTAGTTCACAATCTTCCCGAACGATTGCGGATCGAGGCTCGCTCCGCCCACCAGCGCTCCGTCGATCTCTTCCTCGGTCATCAGCGCCGAGGCATTCTCCGGCTTGACGCTGCCGCCGTACAGAATCCGCATCGACTCGGCCACTGTGCCGCCCAGCAGCTTCGCCACCTCGCCCCGAATCACGCCATGCGCCTCCGACGCGATCTGTGGCGTCGCTGTCCTGCCTGTCCCAATCGCCCACACCGGCTCGTACGCGATTACGATCGGCGCCGCCTGTGTCGCCTCGATCCCGGCCAGCACGCCGCGCGTCTGCCGCAGCAGCACCTCATTCGTCTTGCCCGCCTCGCGCTCGGCCAGCACTTCGCCGACGCACACAATCGGCGCCAGCCCGTGCTGCAGCGCGGCCTTCAGTTTCTTGTTGATCGTCTCGTCGGTCTCGGCAAAATACTGCCGCCGCTCGCTGTGCCCCAGAATCGCGTGGGTCACCCCGATCGCTTTCAGCATCACCGGTGACGTCTCGCCCGTGAACGCGCCCTCGTCGGCCGAATACATGTTCTGCGCGCCCACCGCCACGCCCGACCCGGTCGCCGCCGCGATCACCACCGACAGCGACGTGAACGACGGACACAGCACGATCTCATCCCTCTCGTGGTTGGCCACCAGAGGCAGAAAGTTCTTCGTAAACTCCTGGGCCTGCACCGGAGTCTTGTACATCTTCCAGTTGGCGGCAATCAGAGGTTTTCTCGGCATGAATGAATGCGTCCTCCTCTGCGATTGTAGAAGATGCTCCGCCACCGGATACGTGACCGCCGCTACGTCTCCCGCGGCCAGATCGATCGATCTTCGCCGGCTGCCGGCTACCGGCCACAGGCTACAAGCTGCCTCTCTCGTGTATCGTGTTTTCTGATCGATTTTCCGCGCAATGAGCACGCACCACGCCAGCCTCCCCCAGGCAGCCGCCCACACCAGCACCGGCCGCCTGCGCAGCAGCAATGAGGATGCATTCGGCCTCAGCGCCGAACGCGGCATCTTCGTCGTCTGCGATGGCATGGGCGGGGCGGCCGGCGGCGAAATCGCCAGCCGTCTCGCCGTCGATGCGGTGATGGATCATCTCCTCGCTCACGCCAGGGAGATTTCCCCCCGAGAAGGGCTCCATCGGGCCATCGCCGCCGCCAATCGCACTGTCCTCGACCGCGCCGACAGCGATCCGGGCCTGAACGGCATGGGCACGACGCTGGTCGCCCTGCTGCTCCTGCCGGGCATCGCGCTCATCGCCCACGCCGGCGACAGCCGCTGCTACCTTTTCCGTGGCGGCCACCTGCTCCGCCAGACGCACGATCACTCGCTCGTCGATGAGCAGATGCGCCTCGGCACCATCACCGCCGAAGAGGCCGAGCGCTCGCCCTTTCGCAGTGTCATCACCCGCGCCATCGGCACACAGCCCTCAGTCGCTGAGGAGATCCACGAACTGCCCGTTGAGCCCGGCGATCTCTTCCTGCTCTGCACCGACGGCCTCACCCGCGAAGTCGACGAGGATTCCATGGCCCGTATCCTCCGCGCCGGCGCCAGCCTCGACCGGACCGCGCAGGACCTCCTCGACGCCGCCAACGAAAATGGCGGACGCGATAACATCACCTGTTTGCTGGTCCGCGTCCCCTGAAATGACACGCTTC
>JASHRH010000323.1 GCA_030037475.1 Acidobacteriaceae bacterium | reverse complement strand
CGCGTGAAATACTGCTCGCCGCCTCATCCTGCGCTCCCGTCGACAAGATGAGGGCTCGATCGGCGCGTCCCGTGCCGGCCACCGTGCGCGCGACGCCCACGCCCACCGCAAGTACGCTGATCAGCACCGCAACCACTCCGGCGGTGCTGCCGTGTGGTGAGCCCTGCGGAGGATACTGGGACCCACGCTGTGTTCGGACGGCATCAGCACCTTGAGCGCGCGAACTTCAAGAGCAGCTCGAAATGATGGTGATCGGCCTCTCGTAGCGCATCGATGTATGCTGGCGCGACGGCGCGACGTCCGACTGGGCATCAGTTGAGGCTCGAGGTTTGATATGGGCGGCGGCACGGTAATCGTCATGGGAATCCAGGCTCATTCGATCTCATCCGTACGCAGCCGGTCGACATGTAAAGCGCATCCTGAGATCTCCGGTCACGCTACGTCGGGGGGTAGTGCGGAAAGCATCGTCGTACTACGATGAGACCTCGTAATGACGCGTTCGAGCTTGCACGGGCTTCGGGTCAAGAGACTTGGAATGCCGCGTGCGGAATGGATTCCGCCGGGACATCGAACTCGAGCCGAGGACATCCGGTTTCGGTTGCGCAAGCTCGACGGCGCCTCCGCCTGGACTTGGAAGCATTGGGGGGACTTTATCGACAGCACACTTTATTTGGCCTCGACGTGGGTGATACCGGCGCTGCTTGCGATCACACTCCACGAAGCCGCGCATGGCTACGTGGCGAAGCTGCGCGGGGACGATACGGCTTGGCAGCTCGGGCGTGTCTCCTTCAATCCGCTGAAGCACGTGGATGCGGTCGGCACGATCGCGCTGCCCGCGCTGTTGCTGCTGATGCACGCCCCCTTTCTGTTCGGCTACGCCAAGCCGGTGCCCGTGAGGTTCGACCGCCTGAGGAATCCACGCCGCGATATGGTCTCGGTGGCCGCGGCGGGTCCTGCCATGAACCTCGCTCTCGCAATCCTCGCCGCGCTGCTGGTCCATGTGGTTGCCCTCCTGCCGCCGGAGCCTGAGCGCTGGTTTCTCGCCAACCTCGCCCATTCGATCGAGCTCAACGTGATCCTCGCCCTGTTCAACATGATTCCGATACCCCCGCTCGATGGCGGGCGGGTCGCCGTCGGCCTGCTGCCCGACTTTCTCGCGGCGCCGCTTGCGCGCCTCGGGCGCTACGGCATGTCGATCGTGATCGGTCTGCTTTTCCTCTTACCCCTGCTCGCCGCCCAGGCGGGATTCCGCCTGGACCTGTTCACGCGACTCGTCGAGCGCCCCGCGAGCGCGCTCATCGGCGCGATCCTCGTGCTCACCGGTAATCATTAGAAGCAACGCCAGTGCTATCACCGCATGCACCCTGGCTTGCTCAATGAGCAATAAGCTTTCCCACGTCCGCCTGCATTTTGGCTGCTCCATACCGGCGAGCCGCGAGGTATCCTGCGGGTTTCGTCGGTATCGGGCAGATCATGCAGAAATGGAACGCTGAGGATTACGAAAAGCACGCGCGGTTCGTCACTGATCTCGGAAGCCCTGTGGTTGAGCTACTTGCGCCGAAAGCGGGGGAGCGCATTCTCGATGTGGGTTGCGGTGACGGAGTACTGACCGCGAAGCTCGCGCAGCTGGGCTGCGTAATGGTTGGTGTCGATTCAAGCCCGGAGCTCGTTGCGGCAGCACGGCGGTTGGACTTGGAGGTCGTCGAGACCTGCGCGACAGAAATGGAATTCGATGCGGAGTTCGACGCCGTATTCAGCAACGCCGCGCTGCACTGGATGAGGGATGCTGACGCGGTGATTCGGCGCGTCGCGCGGGCGCTGCGCTCCGGCGGACGGTTCGTGGCCGAAATGGGCGGCCAGGGCTGCGTTGACACGATCGTAAGGGCGCTCGTCGCGGAGCTGGATCGCCGCGGCCACAACGGAGAGGCGGCGGTTCCATGGTACTTCCCGTCCGTCGAAGACTACGGCGCGCGACTGGCTGCCGCTGGTTTCGAGGTGCGCTACATTGCGCTCATCCCACGGCCCACGCCGCTGCCAGACATGCCGGGCTGGCTCAAGACCTTTTCGGGCAATTTCACCGCGGTACTGCGGCCTGGGGAGCGAGAGGATTACCTCCGGTGCGTTCTGGAGCGACTGGTGCCCAAACTGCGTGATTCCGACGGCAATTGGACCGCCGACTACGTGCGGCTTCGTTTCGCGGCGCACTTCGCCTAGACCCACGCTGCCGCGTGATTTCGCCTTTGCCGGGCGCGGACATTCATCAAACCGTCATGGAGCCATGGCCTACTGGGCGCTGTTACAGGCAGCGAGCAGCCCCTCGGTGTCCGCCGCAGACGACCACTATCGCTTTCGAACGATCTGGATCTCCGATATCCACTTGGGCACTCCGGGGTGCCAGGCTTACTATCTCCTCGATTTCCTGCGCACGCACCAGGCCAACACGCTTTATCTGGTCGGCGACATCCTGGACGGATGGCAGCTCAAGAAGGGGTGGTACTGGCCGCAGACGCATAACGATGTCGTGCAGAAAATTCTACGCAGCGCCCGCAAAGGCACGAAGGTCATCTACGTTCCCGGCAACCACGACGAGCTGGTGCGCCAGTTCATCGGGCTGCAGCTCGGCGGAATTGCCGTAGTCGAAGACGCGATCCACACGACCGCGAACGGCAAACGGCTCTGGGTCGTGCACGGCGATTTGTTCGACAGCGTCATGCAGCATGCGCGCTGGCTCGCGCACTTCGGGGACTGGATGTACACGATTCTCTTGAAGCTCAATCGCTGGTCCAACGCGATCCGTCAGCGCTTCGGACTGCCGTACTGGTCCATGTCGCAGTACTTGAAGCACCGCGTGAAGAACGCGGTCAATTTCATCTCGGACTTCGAGCACGTGATGACCGAGGAAGCGCGCCGGCGCGGCTGCGACGGCGTCGTTTGCGGGCATATCCACAAGGCGGAGATACGTGAAACCAACGGTATCCTCTATTGCAACGACGGCGATTGGGTGGAGAGCCTGACGGCGCTCGCGGAGGATTTCGACGGCAAGCTCCACCTGATCCACTGGCGTGGCCGCTTGGCGGAACCGATGAATTTGGGCCCCATCGAGGACGAGCGGCCTGCGATCGCGTCGATGCCGGCGTAGGGGACACGATGAAAATCATGATGGTCACCGATGCCTGGGAGCCGCAGGTCAACGGCGTCGTGCGGACGCTGAAGTCCACCGCGCGCGAGCTTCGCGCGATGGGCCACACGGTCGACTTCCTCACGCCGCTGGAATTCTCCACCGTGCCGTGCCCAACCTATCCCGACATTCGCCTGTCACTGCTCGCGGGCGGCAAGGTCGTGCGGCGCCTCGCGGAGGTCGATCCGGACGCCCTGCATATCGCGACAGAAGGTCCGCTCGGCATGGCTGCGCGGCGCTTTGCGTTGACTCGAGGCCTGCCGTTTACCACCGCCTATCACACGCGCTTCCCGGAATACGTACGCGCGCGTACCGGAGTGCCTTTGTCTTGGACGTACGCCTTTCTGCGCTGGTTCCATGGACCTTCGAGAGCCGTAATGGCTCCGACGGAGGTCGTCAAGCGCGACCTGGAGTCGTATGGATTGAGGAACGTCGTGACGTGGTCGCGCGGCGTGGATCTCGACATCTTCAAGCCCCAGCGGAGTGCACGGCTCGCGAGCGCCCCGCCGATCTTTCTATACGTCGGCCGGGTCGCAGTCGAGAAGAACATCGAAGCCTTTCTCGAGCTCGATCTGCCCGGCTCAAAGTGGGTCGCCGGTGCGGGGCCCGCACTGAAAGGAATCCAGGCGCGGCATCCGGATGTGAACTATCTCGGCGTGCTCAGTCAGCACGAGCTGGCGCGGGTTTACGCTTCCGCGGACGTCTTCGTGTTTCCCAGCAAGACGGATACGTTCGGACTGGTGCTGCTGGAGGCTATGGCCTGCGGTCTGCCGGTGGCGGCGTATCCCGTGACCGGTCCCCTCGATGTCATCGGCGATTCCAAAACCGCGGGCGTGATGCATGAGGACCTGCGCACCGCGTGTCTCGAGGCGCAGAAGCTGCGTCGTGAAGACGCGGCGGCGCACGCCCGGAAGTTCTCGTGGCGGGCGGCGACCGATCAATTCGTCGCCAATTTGCACCCCCGCACGCCAAGCGCCAGGTTGCCGCCCACCCTCGCCGAAGCGAGCCGCGCCTAATGACCAACACCAACGCCGACTACTCGAGCCAGCACAACCCACACAAAGGCAACCGCGGACTCACCCGCGCTTGGCACGCTGCCAAGAACTCCTGGAGCGGGATGGTGTTCGCAGTACGCGAGGAAAGCGCGTTCCGCCAGGAGCTGACACTGACAGCGTGCCTGGTTCCTCTTGCGCTGCTGTTGCCCTTCGATGCCGTCGAACGCCTGGTGCTGATCGGCTCGGTGATACTGATCCTGATCGTCGAGCTCCTGAACTCCAGCATCGAAGCGGCGATCGACCGGATTTCCTTCGAGCACCATGGTCTGTCCAAGCGCGCCAAGGACTATGGCAGCGCCGCCGTCATGCTGGCGCTGCTCATCTGCGCAATGGTGTGGATCACGCTCATGTGGCGGCTGTTCGCGCGTGGAGCGCTCACACCGTGGTCGCCTTGACGGGCCGAGCCGCGCCTGCTTCATGTCCGTTATAAGGGACACATCTGATATGTCCCTTGAACGGGACATGTACTTTGTACAGGACATATCGCATAATGTCCTTCATGAAGGACATACCCTGGCGAAACCCCGAACAGCTCGGAAGAGCGGTCCGCCTGAAGCGGCA
>JASHRH010000322.1 GCA_030037475.1 Acidobacteriaceae bacterium | reverse complement strand
AACTGCGCGCGGAGATGCTGGAGAGCGCCGGGGAGCTGGAGCGGCGCGCGAACGATCTGACCGAAGCCATTGCGCGGCTGCGGGTGAAGATCAACTGAAACCGGAGCGGCCTGGCGCGGCGCGCGGGAAATCCAAATCCGGAAACCCGGTATACTTAAACTTCAAAGGAAGTTCCGAACAAAAAGACCCCGAAACGCGGGGTCTTTTTCGATTTCGGGCAACAGGCCGCGCGTTCCGGTGTTCCTACAGGCGTGGCCCTCTGGAAGTTCTTCATGGGCAAACTACTCGATACGATTCACTCTCCCGCGGACGTGAAGAAGCTCTCTGTGCCGCAACTGGAAGCGCTGGCGCAGGAGATTCGTGAGCGGCTGATCGTCACGCTTTCCAGGACAGGCGGGCATCTCGGGCCGAATCTCGGCGTCGTAGAACTGACACTGGCTCTGCACTACGTATTTGACACGCCCGCGGACAAATTTGTCTTCGACGTGAGTCATCAGGCTTATGTGCACAAGATGCTGACCGGACGCTGCGGGCAACTGGACACGATGCGGCAACCGGGCGGCCTGAACGGTTTTATGCTGCGCAGCGAGAGCGAGCACGATTGCTACGGAGCGGGGCACGCGGGCACGGCTTTGTCTGCGGCGCTGGGTATGGCGGTAGCGCGCGATTTGAGCGGCGGAAAAGAGCATGTAATCGCGCTGGCCGGCGATGCGGCCTTCACGAACGGAATTTCGTTTGAGGCGCTCAATAATATCGCCGATCAAACAAAGCGACTGGTCGTGGTGCTGAACGACAACGAGTGGTCGATCGACCGAAACGTTGGGGCGATCGCGAAATATCTGCACAAAATTGTGACGAATCCTCACCTGAGCCAACTGCACGAGAGCGCGGCACGGCTGCTGGAGCGCGTTGGCGGGCGGGGAGCACTGAACGTGGTACGGCGGGCGGAAGAGGCGGCCAAGGGAATACTGTGGCCCTCGTTTCTCTTCGAGGAATTTGGGTTGACCTATTACGGCCCGGTGGATGGGCACAACATCGGGTTGCTGATTGAGACGTTCAGGTTTCTGAAACAGCAGGAGCGGCCGGTATTGCTGCACGCCATCACGCAGAAGGGGCGTGGATTCCAGCCCGCGCTGGACAAGCAGAAGAAGTTCCACGGGCTGGGGCCGTACGATCCGGACACGGGCGACACGAAGGTGGCTGGGCAGCAAACCTACTCCGAGGCGTTTGCGGAGACGCTGGTGAAACTGGCCGACGAGAACGCAAAGATCGTGGCCATTACGGCCGCGATGCCGAACGGGACAGCGCTGGATTTGTTCCGGCCGCATCATCCGAAGAAGTATTTCGACGTGGGGATCGCCGAGGAGCATGCGGTGATCTTTGCGGCGGGGATGGCAACGCAGGGATACAAGCCGTTCTGCGCGATTTATTCGACGTTTCTGCAGCGAGGATTCGATCCGATCGTGCATGACGTATGCCTGCAGAATCTGCCGGTGGTGTTCTGCATGGATCGCGCGGGGCTGAGCGGCGACGATGGGCCGACGCATCACGGGCTGTTCGACATTGCGTATCTGCGCGGGGTGCCGAACATCGTGCAGATGGCTCCGACGGACGAGGATGAGCTGGCCGACATGATGTACACGGCGATGCTGCATCCGGGGCCGAGCGCGATCCGGTATCCGCGCGGAGCGGGACCGGGCGTGACGATGAAAGGGCGTCCGCGGGCGCTGGAAATCGGCCGTGCGGAAGTGGTGCGGGATGGGGATGAGATCGTCATTCTGGGATTGGGACCGCTGCTGCCGATGGCCAACGATCTGGCGCTGGTGCTGGAGGCGCAGGGATACACGGCGGCGGTGATCAATCCGCGGTTCACCAAGCCGCTGGATCGGCAACTGATCGCGCGCTACGCGCGGCACGCCGTTGCGCTGGTGACGATGGAGGATCATGTGCTGATGGGCGGCTTCGGGAGCGCGGTGCTGGAGGCGCTGAGCGAGCTGGGCCTGGAGACGCCGGTGATCCGGATTGGATGGCCGGACCGATTCATCGAGCATGGCAAGGTGGATCAACTGCGCGCGCGGTACGGTTTGAGTGTGGAAGCCGCGCTGGAGAAGCTGGCGCCGTATCTGCAGCGCGGAGCGGGACGGCTGGTGGCGCGATAGAGCGAAACCAGCGAAAGTGCATCCCGGAGCCAGTGGTCCTGATGCGGCTTTCCGCCGAAGAAAGCCACACTGAGCCGCCTTCAGAACGGATACAGTATCGCTGATTTCACTCCAGAGGCGTGGTATGCTGCGCCTGCCCACCCCGGGGCAGGTGCGGGGTCCTCTGAAGGGCTGGCTGCGATTTGTTGCAGCACTCTTCTGTTGCATGGCAGCGTCCTTACCGGCGGTAGCTCTGGTCATTGGGACCACGCTGTTCCGGCATGAGAGGATGTGCAGGGAGCGAATTCCGCATCTCATACCGATGACAACCTCATCTGTGCAGGCATCCCGTACCCGCTCGCGGCACGATGAGTGGATCATTGCCATCGGCGTTTTCAAGCTGCTGCAGGCAGCGGCGTTTCTGCTGCTTGGCATCGGAGCGCTGCGGCTGCTG
>JASHRH010000031.1 GCA_030037475.1 Acidobacteriaceae bacterium | reverse complement strand
GCATTGGTGGCATTCCAGGCACCCGTCGTCGCTGCGGAATTGGCTGGAGGCACGGATGTCACGATCCCATAATCATCGGGATTATTGTCGTCGTTGGCGTTCCCCGCCTTGCCGGTGTTGTCGGCATTCGCCGGAGGCGCGCTGCTCACGATGTCGTCGTCGGTATATGCTGCTGGCTTCGTGTTCTCCGCCGTTGGCGCAGGATTTGTCTGTGCGGTGTTCCCCTGCGCCCCGGCCGGAGCGGTCGCACTGGCCGACGTTGCCGGAACCGCCGATGAAGGCCTGGGCGCGGAAGCTGGTGTCGGCGCAGTCGGCATCTCCGTCGCCTGGATCGTCGCGTCCGGCGGCGGATGCGACACGCCGGAGTACTGATCGTCCTGGTTCTGGCTCTGCTTCTGCTGGCTCTGCTGTTTTTGCTGATTCTGCGAGGACTGCGCAGTCGCCGTCCCCAGCGCCAGCACGCTCACCAGCGCCACCAGACTCACAAGAGTGTGTTTTTTCACGGTGTCACCTCGCCGACGGTCCATCGCCTGATCCCATGAACCCGTGCGGCGCTCCACGGTCGCGGCCAGCGCCGCCTGTTACCAGCCTGGCACGATCCGATTGGATGCGTTCGACCGTCTTCATCCCGGGTACCACGGCGATTACCTCGCACTGCTTCAGACGGCTCGCAACCGGCTTTGTATCTTCCTGAGGACCCCTGCCGGTCATTCTCTGTGACGGCAGACACGGCAAGCTGCCGGGAAACAAGCCAATCCTGAATCATGGGCTCAACGGCCATTGTTCGGGACACGGCTCCTGCTGTAGCCCGGACGTCCTCCGGCAATCGCTCGCCGTTCGCGCCGGCACGCAGCCGATGGATCGTCGTCATCGCTGTGATGTCCAGCGCGGTCATGGAGGTGGTCGACACCTCGGTGGTGAATGTGAGCCTGCCGCATATCGCGGGTTCGCTTTCGTCCAGCGTGGAGGAGGCGACCTGGGTCCTGACTTCGTATATCGTCGCTAACGCCATCATTCTTCCCATCACGGGCTGGCTCGCGAATTACATCGGACGCAAACGGCTGCTGATGACTGTTGTGACCGGCTTTACCGTATCGAGCGTGTTGTGCGGGCTGGCCCCGAATCTCCCGGCTCTGATTTTCTTCAGGGTTCTGCAGGGAACGACCGGCGGAGGCCTGCAGCCGCTGTCTCAGGCTGTGTTGCTGGAGGAATTTCCCGGCCACGAACGCGGCAAAGCCATGGCCTTCTGGAGCCTCGGCATCATTGCCGCCCCGATTCTGGGGCCGACGCTGGGCGGCTGGATCACCGATTCGTATTCCTGGCGCTGGGTCTTCTATATCAACGTGCCCATCGGCCTTCTCAGCCTGGTGCTGATCTATTTGTTCATTCATGATCCTCCGTGGATTCGACGCGGCTCTCTGCGCGCCGATCTGTGGGGGCTCGGCATGCTGGCCGTCGGCATGGGCTCGCTGCAGATCATGCTGGATAAAGGCCAGGAAAAAGACTGGTTCGGTTCGGACCTGATCCGAACCCTCGCGGTATTGGCCCTCGGGTTCCTCACCGCCTTCGTTGTCCGCGAGCTGATGGCGAAAAATCCCATCGTGCACTTCTCGCTGCTGCGCCTCAGGACGTTTTCGACCGGCGTCTCGCTGGCGGCGGTGATGGGCTTTGTCCTCTACGGCAGCCTGATCGTGTTGCCGCTGTTCATGCAGACGCTCCTGAACTGGACCGCGACGACGGCTGGATTGTGGACCAGCCCGCGCGGCATCGGAACCGCCCTCTGCATGCCGCTGGTCGGATACCTCCTTGGAAAACGCTTCGACGGCCGATGGATGCTCATCCCCGGCTTCGCCACCGCGGGCCTCGCCTTCTTCGGCTACTCGCACATGACGCTTGACTCCGGCACGTGGGACATCTTTGGATATCAGATCGTTCAGGGCATCGGCATGGCCTTCCTGTTCGTTCCGCTCGCCACGCTGACCATGGGGCCGATTCCACAGGAGGAGACGGGCTACGCGACGAGCCTTTATAGCGTCACGCGGAACATCGGTTCCAGCATGGGAGTTTCATTCGTCACGACGTGGATCACGCGCCGTTCGCAGTTTCATCAGACGATTCTGGCGGCGAATCTTGGCGCAACGAATCTGGCGGGCCAGCAGATGGCTGCTGGTGCCGCCGCGTTTCTGCAGGCAGGAGGGACGGATCGCGTGACGGCCGCTCACAAATCGTATGCCCTGCTGTATCGGATGCTTCAGCAACAGTCAGCCCTGCTGAGTTATGTGGACGTCTTCCACATCATGGGCATCCTGTTTCTTGCCGTGATCCCACTGGTCTTCCTGATGAGCAGGCCGCACGGACACATCTCCGCCTCAGCAGCGGATTGAAGTCTGCGCGTACTGCGCGGCTATTTCCGGATGAAGTACATCAGCCAGCTCGCCGCGATCACCGAGCCCACAAACAGCACCCAGCAGTACACGCCATAGCGAATCATGGCGCGCAGGGTGGACCGCTGCGTGATCGCGAACACCACCGCCGCAAACGTCGCGAACAGCAGCACCGTGGTGAAGTGCGAAAGCGCCAGCACTTAGACCTTCCTCCCGATGCGCAGGTTGTGCGCGTCCACCGCCGCGATGAAGTTCAGCAGCCCCGCGATCACCACGAACATCGTTCCGTAATCGGCGGTCACCAGTTGCACTGTCGGCTGACCCAGCGAAAAGATGCGCGCAATGAAGTACAGCGCGCCGGCGCCCAGATCGCCGGCGAAGCCCAGCATGTCCAGCGGGGCGGAGGTATTGGCCGTGTACACCTTGGCCTGCATCGCCAGGCCCAGCGCGAACATGCCGGTAATGGCCAGGAACAGGATCAGGGCGCGAACCCAGTGTTTCGTCACCAGGTGTCCCGCGCCAGGAATCAGCCACCCCAGCAGCAGCGCCGAATAGACGAAGCCCTGGGTCTGAGGCTGGACAGGGGTCTGCGTGCGCGAAGCCATCTCCCTCGATGATACAGGGACCAGGCGCCTGGAAGAGGGGGCAGGGTGGGGGGAGCAGAGCGGTCGGGTAAGCGTAACTATAAGTAGTGTGTCGGCCTGACGACCCGAGCTGCGCAATCTGCCTGACGCGACATTAAAAAGAAAACATGACCGCCAGCCTGTCGGGTCCTGTCGCAACTTGGTTCTGTGGCACCACGCCACGCAAATGTGCGTTGCTCTCTACCCGAAACCTGCACCCTGTACGCTACCCCCTGCCCCCCTAGATCCTCAGCAACTCCGTCTGCACCCGGCCGGTCACCTTCGCCTCGTGCGCGCCTGTGATCATGTTGATCTCGCTGCGCACGCCGAACTCCGGCAGATAAATTCCCGGCTCGACGGAAAAGCACGTAAACGGCAGAATCCTCCGCTCGTCGTGGGTCTCCAGATTGTCCAGGTGCGCGCCGCTGCCGTGCAGCTCCGCGCCGATATTGTGCCCGGTGCGATGCGTGAAGTACTGCCCGTAGCCCGCCCGCTCAATCAGCCCCCGCGCCGCGTCATCCGCCTGAAACCCGGCAATTGCCTTGCCGTCAGCATAGGCATCCTTCACAGCTTCAATTGCGGCGTTGCGCGCATCGCGCACAATGGCGAAGATCGTCCGCTCATGATCCGTCGGCTGACGCCCCACCACGCCGGTCCACGTGATGTCGTACCAGCAGGTTCGCGGCCTGTCCTTGCGCGCCCAGATGTCGATCAGCACAAAATCTCCGCTCCGGATGGGCCGGCTGCCCTCCGCGCTCGGCTCATAGTGCGAGTCCGAGCTGTTCTCGTTCACCGACACATTGGGTCCGTGGTCGGTCATCAGCCCCGCGCGCTTCATCGCCTCCTGGAACCACATCATCATTTCGTACTCTGTCGCCGGCGACCCCGAGCGCGCCCGGTTTCCAATGGTCAGAAACCCCTCTTCCAGAATCTCGTCCAGCGCCCGCTGCGCTTCGTAATGGCTCTCAATCTGCTCCTTGCTCAGCACTGCCTGGAATCGGCTCACCAGGTCCGCCGAGCTCACAATCTTCTTGCCCATCGCGCGCAGCAGCTCTACCGTCCCCGCGTCCACCATGGAGACGTACATGATCGCGTTGCGCGGCGAGTACTGCATCGCGATCTTCTGCCATCGCCGCAGCATCGCATCCAGCCCCTGCTCCAGCTCCTGCCACGACGAATACATGCCTTTCGATCCCGGCAGCGTGTCCAGCTTGCCCGACTCGATGCGGTGCACCAGCTTGCGCGGCTCGCCCTTCGCGGGAATCGCGTAGTACCACCGCCGGCTCACCAGTCCCGTTTCCGGCAGCCCCAGAATGGCCGCCGCCAGCGGATCGCGGTGGTGATGGTCATAGAACAGCCACGCGTCCAGCCGAGCCTCGCGCAGCGCCTGCTGAATGGCTTCAAGATCCATGACTTCTAGGGTATAAGCTTCCCGTGTAGAACGGGTCTCACAAACGCCCTATGCCGCTGACGGCTGGGATGCGACCCGCCATCGAAGCGGATCGCAGGATGCCCGCTGAGGCTGCAAACTGGATGTGAGACCCGTCCCAGCGTGTACCGGCGCGCCGCCGCGCTCAGGCGAACCGCAGAAAGTGTGAGAGGAGTCCTACGAACCCGCTCATTCGCAAGTCACTCGCATGGCTCCAGGTACTGGCTCAGGTCCTGGCTGTGGCGATTCTTCTGCTCTGGCTCGGCGACTGGATCGTCTTCCGCGTCCGTTCCGCGCACGGCAACGGCTTTCAGACCATCCAGGTGCAGGAGTATCTCACCACTCCGCTCAAGGGCAGCAAAGAAGAGTACGACTACCTGGGCACCGAGATGGAAAACTGCGCACGCGCGATTTTCCCCCACGCCGGCGCCCCACCCTGCTGGTGGGCTCGGCGCCACACCACGCAGTGGGAGTAATCCCTGCACGCTACGCCCTACACCCCGAACTTCTGCTTCTTCTCTTCGTGATACTCCTGCTCGGTGTTGATCTGCCACAGTGCCGACTTGTCGATTCGTCCCGCCACAATCTGATCCACCGCTGTCATCGCGGTCAGCATGGAGTGGTCCTGGTTGTTGTACTTGTGCATCCCGTTCCGTCCCACCAGAAACAGGTTCTCGAATCGATCTGTATATCGCACGATCTCGTCAAAGCGGCCATAACTCCCGAAGTACGCAGGATATGTTTTCGGCACATGCACCACCTTCGTATCCAGCACGTCCGCCGCCTTCAGAATCCCGATCTTCTCCACCTCCGCAGTCGCGAACTGCGCCATCTCCTCGTCGGATTTCTTCCACAGTTCGTCCGTGTCATAGCAGAAATATTCGAGGCCGATCCACACCTTCGCCGGATCGGCCACCATGAACGGGCTCCAGTTGTTGAAGATCTGCAGCCGCCCCACCAGCACGTCCGGCTCCTGGATGTAAATCCAGGTGTCTTTCAGCGGCGATCCGTCCGGTTCCGTCACCGTCAGCCGGTTCGCCAGCAATCCCACCGTAATAAAGTCGCGGTAGATCAGCCCATCCGCCACTGCGCGAATCTCCGCCGGAACCTCTACGTCCAGGCTGTGCACCAGCTCCCGCACCGGCATCGTCGAGAACACATAATCCGCGTCAATCCGATGCGTCCCGCCCTGCGCGTCCGTCGCTTCGACCGCGGTCACGCGATCGCCTTCCACGTGCAGTTGCCGCACGCGCCAGCCCATGCGCACTTCGCCGCCTTTCTGCTGCACCAGGTCGGCCACATGCTCCCACAACTGTCCCGGCCCATACTTCGGATAGAGGAATCGCTCGATCAGCGATGTTTCCGTACCCTTTTGCGCGATGCCTTCCGCCTTCCTGCGCGTGAAGGCTTTCTTCAGGAAGTGCAGCAGCGCCGTTCGCAGCGACAGTCCCTTGATCCGTTGCGCGCCCCACTCCGCGCTGATCTGATCGCACGGTACTCCCCACACTTTTTCCGTGTAGGACTTGAAGAACGTCAGATAGAGCTCGGTCCCGAAGCGGTTGATCAGGAAATCCTCGAGCGTTTGCTCGTCCTTCCGCGGAAACAGCTTTGCCCGCAGGTACCCGATCCCGATCTTCACCGTCCGCCACAGCCCCAGTTGCCGCAGCGTCTGCCCGTTCAGCGCCAGCGGATAGTCGAAGAAGCTGCGCAGAAAATAGATCCGGCTCTTGCGCGGACGCACCAGCATCGTCAGATCTGGATCGCTGCTCTCGCCGCTCTGCGCCGCCACCGTGCGCGATTTGTTCTGGTAATGGATTGCGTGCAGCCCCGCGCCGTTCTCCGTGGCGGCAATCGGCATCAGCTCCGTCCACCAGTCCATGACGCGGTCGGATTTCGAGAAGAACCGGTGCCCGCCGATATCCATGCGGTTGCCGTTGTGCCGGATCGTACAGGAGATGCCGCCGATGCGGCTCGTCGCCTCCAGCACAATTGGCCGCACGTCGGAGCGCCGCAGCAACTCCAGCGCAG
Organism: Acidobacteriaceae bacterium; assembly: GCA_030037475.1. Taxonomy (GTDB): domain Bacteria; phylum Acidobacteriota; class Terriglobia; order Terriglobales; family Acidobacteriaceae; genus Palsa-343. The sequence goes on along the minus strand of JASHRH010000031.1, from coordinate 1,165 downwards.
CCGTCAGACCGGCCGGCCCGGCGCCAATGATGACGGCAGTTTTCATGCAGTGCAAAGACCGCAGGGAACAGGTCTCCGGGGATTCATCTGTTTCTATGTTCAGGCCTCAATGGCATCAGGGCAATGGCTGATTCGCGGTAGTTTGGTTCCACCGGAACCAGCATTCTCTATACCGGCAGCGGCGTCTCCCTCTGCTTTCCTTCTGCTTCGTCGACCGCGTGCATCAGCCCTCCGCGCGTCAGCCGATACCGCGTCCCGCGCCATAGGATCGCGCTGTCCGCATAGCTCGCCATCCAGCAGCCGAAGCCCAGCAGGTCGCGCAGCGGATACAGCAGCACAGCCCGCAGCGGATGGTGCTCCTCCACAGCGAAAATCCCCATCGCCGCCGCCAGAATCATCCTCTGCACCACGCTGTACGCCAGCAGCAGCAGTCCGAAGATCGGCCTGTGCAGCGCCATTCCGGTCAGGCACGCCAGCAGCCCAAAGGGCACGCTGAACGTCAACGCCGTTCCCAGATGTCCCAGCGGCCGCGAGAATCGCGTTGATTTCATCCACCGTGCCTGGTGCTGCAACGACGCCGCAAAGCTCAGGTTCAGAATGATGTGGTCGATCACGTGATGCGACAGCACCACCATCTCGCCCTGCTCGGCTACCCTGGCGCCCAGCAGAAAATCGTCGGAGCAATACGGTCCCAGCACGCCGAAGCCGCCCATTCGCTCCACGCACCGCCGCCGCACCGCCATCGTCGGCCCCAGCGCAAATTTCATCCCCTCCAGCAGATTCGCAGTCAGCACGCCTGCGGTCATCTCCACGCTCATCCCCGCGGCTTCCACCTGCGACCACAGGCTTCCATCGGCCACGCCGCGGTAGAGGCACGTCACCGCGCCCACCTTGTCGCTCGCAAACGGCGCAGCGACCTCGCGCACATAGTGCGGCGTCACTCGCACGTCGCTGTCGCTGATGATGAAGATGTCGTGTCGCGCCGCCGCCGCCATCTGTTCCATCGAGGAAACCTTGGCGTTGATGTACGTCGCCTCGCCCGTGAACAGGAACCGCGCCGGAATCCTGGGATGCCGCTGTGCCACGCGTCGCGCGATCTCAAGGCCCTCGTCCTCCACCGTCCGCGCGCAGAACAGAATCTCAAACTCCGGATAATCCTGCTGGA
>JASHRH010000321.1 GCA_030037475.1 Acidobacteriaceae bacterium | reverse complement strand
GCACCATTCTGCCCGCCCGCGACCTCGAGGAAGAGGGCAAGTTCATCTTCTTCTCCACGCGCAAGGGCACCGTCAAGAAGACCCCGCTGAAGGACTTTTCCAACGTCATGTCGCGCGGCATCATCGCCATTGGCATCGACGAGGACGATGAGCTGGTCGCCGCGCGCCTCACCGACGGCAACCAGATCGTCTTCCTTGCCACGCATGAAGGCATGGCCATCCGCTTTGACGAGGACGACGTGCGCTCCATGGGCCGTCCCGCTTATGGCGTCCGTGGCATCGATCTCGGCAAGAACGACTACGTTGTCGGACTGGCCGTTACCCCAAAGAAGAACGGCGTCACGCACCGCATCCTCTCTGTCACGGAGAACGGCTTTGGCAAGCGCACCGACGTCGAGGAGTACCGCCTCCAGTCGCGGGGTGGCAAGGGTGTCATCAACGTCAAGACCACCGCCAAGAACGGCAAAGTGGTCGCCATCCAGCTCGTCGATGAAACCTCGGAGCTGATCGTCATCAGCCAGTATGGCAAGATCATCCGCATCGACACGACGACCGTCCGCGCCGCCGGCCGCTCCACCCAGGGCGTCAAGCTGCTTAATGTCGAGGACGGCGACAAGGTAGCCGCAGCCGTAGTCATTCCGCCGGAAGAGAAAAATGGCGAGCCGGAGAACGGGACGCTGTTGCAGTAGGAGCAGCGTGCCTCCAGCAATCTTTCAAGTGCGGCTTTTCGGCATCCAAATCGTCAGTTAGTGCCGTGCGCGCGTTTTTCTCGTCTCGTTCGTGGGATCTGGCTGAACTGATCATCGCCTACGGCCTCATCCTCGCCGTCATCTGGACGCCGGACCACGAACAGAGCGCCCTCTACTGGTCCGCATTCGTCTGGATTGCCATTACCGCCTGGCTGCGCCGCAATCAGACCCGCCCCATCGGCCTGGGTCTGCACGGCCTCTGGCGCTCCCTGTGGATCGTCTCCAGCGCCGTCGTTCTCTTCCTGATCGGTATCGGCATCGCCGACCACGTCCACAGCCTCCACCATCTCTACGGTCCGCTGCCGGTCGTCGAGCACATCGCCGAATACTCACTCTGGGCCCTGATGCAGCAGTTCATTCTACAAGTTTACGTCCTCCTGCGCCTGCTCCGCCTCGGGCTCCGCCGCGCACCCGCCATCGCCATCGCATCTCTCATGTTCGCCATCGCGCACATTCCCAACCCCGTGCTCGTCCCGGCAGCGCTCATCTGGGCCGCGATCTGCTGCTGGCTCTATCTCAAATACCGCAATCTCTACCCGCTCGCTGTCGCCCACGCGATGCTCGGCATGTGCATCGCGCTCTGCGTGCCCAACCCCATTAATCACCACATGCGCGTGGGTTGGGGATACGTTCACTACCAGCACCGCAATCGTACCGGCCTTGAACTCACCGATCGCTGACAGAGCTACGCAATCGCCATTCTCTTCCGCACCGCAAAGAAGAACGGCAGCGACGCTACGCCCGCGGCCATGCAGAACGCCACCGCATCCCGCACCGAGATGTCGTACAGGAAGCCAATTGCTGCGCTTCCCGCGAACCAGAAGATCCCGTATGCCGCCGTGAACAGACCATACGCCGAGGGCCGCCGCTCCGGAGCCACCATCCCCGCCACAGCCGCTGGAATAATCGACTCGTGCACGCCCATCCCCAAGCCCCATACCGCCGCGCCCACCAGCGCCATGTAAAACCCGCCCAGAAACACGAGCGGCGCCGACAAAATCGACAGGAACGTCAGCGGGATCAGCACCCCGACCCCAAACCGGTCGAACCACTTGCCGAACAGCATCGACCCCGCGCCGCCCGTCGCCATCGCCACGGAGTAGAAGATCGGGATCCACACCAGCGGCGTAATCCCCTGCTTCTCCAGGTGGAACGCGATCAGCTGATAATCCGCAAACCCCGCCGCCACCAGCGACGCTCCGGCGAGATAGATCCAGAACGCCTTGCCCATGCTCGCCGCGTGCAGCTCCGTCGTCTTCCGCTCCAGGTCTTCCGGCCGCGGATAGATCAGCCGCGTCGCCACAATCAGCGCCATCGTGATTGCCGCCGGTACCGCCAGCGTGGCAAACGCCATCTGAAGCTTCAGGTGCCAGGCCAGAAACAGCGCCATCAGCAGTGGCCCAATCAGAGCCCCCGCCTGATCCAGTCCCTCCTTCAGCCCGAAGGCCCAACCCATCCCGATTTCCTTGCCCGCATGCGACAGCATCACGTCCCGCGGCGGATTCCGAATCGCCTTTCCGATCCGCTCCGTCACAATCAGCACGGAAGCCGCCTGCCACGTCCCGGCCAGCGCCAGCGCCGGCACGCTCACCATCTGCACCAGGTAGCCGAAGATCGTCATCGGCCACAGTTGCCGCGTCTGCTCGCTTACTTTGCCGGAAAAGAAGCGCAGTGCATACCCCAGCAGCTCGCCCAGCCCGGCCACTACCCCCACCACGGCACCGCTCGCCCCCAGCGTCGCCAGCCAGGGCCCCGTCACGCTGCGCGACCCCTCATAGGTGAAGTCAGCAAACAGGCTCACTACGCCGATCATCAGCACAAATCGCAGCGCATGGCTCCGGCTCTTCCGAGGCTCATGGGGATTCGTCATCCGATCACCCTCATCCTGTTTTTGAATGTATCGCGGCTCTTCCATAGCCCGAGATCTGCCTGGCGAAACTTCGGCAAAGCCTTTGTCAACGCCGAAAAAATCCCTGGACGAGTGACAGCGGACCTGTGGATTGGGTAGTCTAATCCGCACCGCGAGGTCTCCCGCCCGGCGCTCCCCAGGAGCCGAGCCTGCTGTCAGCTCGGTGGGGCATCCGGATTGAACTCCTGCCATCTCGACTGGTGTTTTCAATCCGCGTGCCTGGTCTGAACCCGTGGAATCTCCCAGGAGGAAGGACACATGAAGCAATCGATGAAGGCTTTGCTCGCTGCGGCTGCTGTTTCCGGGCTCATGAGCGGCGCTACGGCTCTGCACGCGTCCATCACCAGCTCCGCGTCCGGTACGGCTCCCATGTTGAACGCGGGCGTTGCGTCGTTTTCCAGCACTTTGCTGGCGCACATCCAGAAGCACTCGTGCAAAGGCAAGAACAACTGTAAGGGCCAGGGTGGCTGCAAGAGCGGCGACAACGGCTGCAAAGGCAAGAACAGCTGCAAGGGCAAAGGCGGCTGCGCCACTGATGGCTCCAAAATGCCTGGCTAAAATCATCCCTGCGCTCGGGGTCGCCTGGCGCGCGGCCCTGGGCGTTCTCTCGCGAGGTACCCTGTGCCCCCGAATCGCTTCAACGGATTCACCGATTACGGCGTGGGTATTGGTCTGCGCATTCCCCACTATCAGCACATCCTGAGCCGCAGACCGGTCGTCGACTGGTTCGAAATCATTTCCGAGAATTACATGGTCGACGGCGGCCGTCCGCTCGAGATCCTCAACCAGATCCTCGAGCAGTACCGTGTCATCCAGCACGGCGTCTCTATGTACTTCGGCTCCGCGGAGCCGCTGAACCGCGAGCACCTCAAGCGCCTCAAAACCCTCGTCCGCCGCACCGGCACGCGCTGGCTCTCCGACCACCTCTGCTGGGGTTCCGTCGATGGCCGCTACACGCACGACCTGCTCCCCATGCCCTACACCTGGGAAGCCGTCGAGGTCACCGCGCAGAAGATTCGCCAGGTACAGGATTTCGTCGAAGTCCCCGTCGTCGTCGAGAATGTCTCCAGCTATACCGAGTTCCATGTCTCCGAAATGACCGAGTGGGAGTTCCTCACTGAGGTCGTCGAGCGTGCCGACTGCGGCATTCTCCTCGACGTGAACAACATCTACGTCTCTTCGAAGAACCACAGCTTCGACCCATTTACCTATGTGAATTTCGTCCCCACGCATCGCGTCGCGCAGATCCACATCGCCGGCCACAGCAAGTTCGAGAAGTATATTCTCGACACACACGACCACCCTGTGCTGCCCGCTGTTTGGCGCCTCTACGCGCGTGCCATTGAGCGCTGTGGCCCCACCGCCACCCTGCTCGAATGGGACGACAACATCCCCACCTTCGACGAAGTCCACGCCGAGGCCCTCAAAGCGACGAAGTTCCTGAAAACCGCCTCCGAAGCCTCTTCGGAATCCATGGCCACCGCTGGGTATCCCACTCTTGTCCGCGAAGCGGACGGGGTGGGAGGAATCGTTTCCGGAGTTGACCAATGAGCGCGCGCCCCCCCGAAACGCCCGCGTGCCCCACCCTTATCCGCGAAGCGGACAGGGTAGGTGAAGGCGGGAACCTCCTCGACATCCAGCGCCGCATGGCTGCCGCCGTTATGCATCCCCTCACCCGCGCGGAGACCATGCCGCGTCGCCGCCGCGACGGCGCCTCGAATCGCGCCGAAGCCGAAGCCATCATCCGTCCCAACGACCGGCTCACCTCCTTCGAGCGCCTCGAAATCTACAACCGCCAGTACTGGTTCCGTCTTTACGGCTGCTTCGAAGAGGATTTCCCCGGCCTTCAGGCCATTCTCGGGCGGGTCCAATTCGACGCGCTCATGCGCGCCTATCTCGCCGACTGCCCCTCGCAGTCGTTCACCCTGCGCAATCTTGGCTCACGTCTTGAGTCCTGGCTCGGGGAGCATCCGGAGTACATTCAGCCCCACGTCACGCTCGCCCTCGACATGGTCCGTCTCGAATGGGCGCACATCGAGGTCTTCGATTCCGAAGAAAAGCCGCGCCTCAGCGCCAAGAACCTTGCCGCCGTCAACGAGAACTCCACGCTCTCGCTCCAGCCGTATCTCCGCCTGCTCGCGCTGTCATACCCAGTCGAGGATCTCCTCCTCCAGGTTCGCAATGAAGATGGCAGCAGCACGTCCTCAACCAACAACGCCAGCGCCGCCCGCAAGCGGAAACATGTCCGCCACTTTGCAGCCCTCCAGCCAAAGCCCATCTGGCTCGCTGTTCATCGCCTCGATAACACCGTCTGGTACAAGCCGATCGCCCAGGAGGAGTTCCGCCTGCTTTCGTCGCTCTGCAATGGCCAAACCCTTGGCCAAGCCATCGAGGCCGCGTTCACCGACAGTCCTCTGTCCGAAGACCAGCGCGCCGCCTTCCTTCAGGAAGCCTTCGCCAGCTGGTCGATGCTGGCGTGGTTCACCCAACCTCCGCGTTCCCGCGGCGCTGGAGAATCGCACGCATGAGCACACCGACCACCCCCGCCACCGCAACCTCCCAGCCCACTCTCGTCTGCCGCATCAGAGCTGCATACAACGCCTTCCAGCATGGCTCCGCAGCGCTGCAATCGCCCTTTCTGCTCCTCGTCCGCCTGTACTGGGGATGGCAATTCGCACAGACCGGCTGGGGTAAGCTCCACCACCTTTCCCACGTCGCAGCGTTCTTCGCGAGCCTTCACATTCCTCTGCCCGGGCCCACCGCCGTCTTCATCTCGCTCCTGGAGTTTGTCGGCGGCATCCTGCTCATTCTCGGCCTCGGCACGTGCGTGATCGGTTTCCTGCTCGCTGTCGACATGTTCGTCGCCTACCTCCTCACCGACCTCGCCGCGCTCGCCACCATCCTCAGCAATCCCGACAACTTCTACGGCGATGCCGCCTACACGTTCCTCATCGCCTCGCTCATCGTCTTCATCTTCGGCGCCGGGCGCTTCTCGCTCGATTACTGGATATTCCGCCGCCGAAAATCATGAAATTTCTGCCCCGGCTGCCCTGCCGGGACGAAACCCCGCGGTATATCGCCGCGTCTAACTCCTGATTCAGGACGACTCATGCAAATTTCCACAAATCTCCGCTTCTCTCTCCTCGCTTCTGCCGCGCTCTTCCCACTACTCATCAGCACCGCGCCAGCCCAACAGTCCTCCAGCTCCGGTCCTGTCGTTGGCTCCGCTATTGGCACCATCAGCCTTCCCGTCACGGTGGTCGACGATCATGGCAATCCGGTAAAGAACCTCGCCGCCGCCGAACTCATCCTCACCGACAGCGACGTGCGTCAGACGATCGACTCCTTCGGCCCTGATCCCCATCAGCAGCTCACCTTCGGCATCGTTGCCCAGGCTGGCGATTCCCTGCGCGCGGAGCTTGGCGACGAGCGCCTCGCCACCGTCCACTTCATCGATCACACCCTGCCAGGCGTCTCCGACCGCGGCTTCATCGTCCAGTACGACACCGAAGTCGACCTGCTCACCAATCCCACCTCCGCCGGCAACACTCTCCACGACGGCGCGAACCAGATCGGCTCGCCCCAGTTCGGCGGCACGTCCAACAGTTCCCAGGGTGGCGGAACCCTTTATGACGCTCTCTATCTGGCATCCCGCGAAGTCATCTCGAAAGAGCCCGGCCGCCACGTCCTGATCCTGTTCTCCGACGGTGTCGATCACGGCAGCAAAGAATCCATGGATGACGCCATCGCCGCCGCGCAAAATGCAAATACCGCCGTCTTTGCCATTTACTTCCGAGGCGAGGTGGCGCAGCAGGGAAATCCCAATCAGGGTATGGGCCGTCACGGCGGTATGGGTTATCCCGGCGGAGGCTATCCTGGAGGCGGAGGCGGTTATCCCGGCGGAGGCCGTCACGGGGGCCAGCCGTCTGAGCGCCCGCATGTCGACGGCAAGCGCATCCTTGAGCAGATCTGCAACGCCACCGGCGGCTACATGATCGAGGGGAAGCGCGATAAGGCCGACGAGGCTTACAACCGGCTCGTCGCTCTGCTCCAACACCCCTATCTCATCACCTGGAAGCCCGATGCGAAGACCGCGGACCTGGCCTACCACCGCCTCTCGCTGACCACTGACAAGAAAAACGTCTGGGCCATCCTGCAGACCGGTCTCACGACCGCACCGCAGTAATATGTCTCCGGCGCCAATTCGCGCCGTCGCCTGCATTAGCAGTTTCTCGCTCCCGGCTGCTACCATGGCTCATGCGACGCCTGTTGGCATCCGCGCTCATGTTGGCATTTTTCTCGCCGCTGATTGCGCCTGTCTTCACCGCATCCATCAATCAGGCTGACCTGCCCGCCTGCTGCCGCCGCAATGGCAAACACCACTGCACGATGGTCAGCATGGCGATGGACCTGGGACCCTCGCCGTACCGCACCGTAACGGACAAGTGCCCTTATTCGCCCTTCGCCCATCTCACCATCCTCCTCTTCCACGGATATTTCAGCCACGAGCCTCCCGC
>JASHRH010000320.1 GCA_030037475.1 Acidobacteriaceae bacterium | reverse complement strand
AGGATGGTGTGATGCAGCTCGTGCGCTTCCTCGGGCGTGAGGATGAATCCGTCGGCGGCGAGGCGGATCGCGGGCGCCATGACCCGCTGGAGCGTGAGGCGGCCGTAGTGCTGCTCGGCGTAGACGAGGCCAGCTTCGGAGCCGGGGACGCCGATGGAGCGGTAGCCGATGATGCTGGCGTTGGGGATGACGTTGCCGTGGGCGTCGAGATACATGTTGGGCGTGGCGGCGAGCGGGGCCTCTTCGCGGAAGTCGAGGAAGATGTTGCGCCCGGTGTGGTCGTGGATGAGCATGAATCCGCCGCCGCCGATGTTGCCGGCGAAGGGATAGACGACTTCGAGGGCAAAGCCGACGGCGACAGCGGCGTCAACGGCATTGCCACCTTCTTTCAGGATTTGCACGCCGGTGTCAGTAGCGAGGTGGTGGACGGTGACCACCATGGCGTGCGATTCGCGGACGGGCTGATCGGCGCGAAGGGCCTGCGCGGTTTGCGGGGCGAGCGCGGAGAAATCGGGCTTTGGCGACGTTTGGGCCGCGAGGGTGAATGGCAAGGCAAAGGCGAGAGAGAGGGCAAGAGCGGAGCGGATATGCATGAGATGGCGGGAACCCAGGAAGTCTCCGATCATCCTGGAAAAACTTTCCTCAGGGGCTAAAGCCCGTTGCGCTCTGGTTTCCTTACGGCACGGCTGACCACCCCAGCGCGCAGACGCGCTGGGGACCCCGGTCTGAAGCCGTGCCCCTTCAAAGCGCAGGATCACAAGAGTTTTCACCGACGTGCCCCTTCAGCGATGGGCAAGGCAAAGGCGAAAGAGAGGGCAAGAACGGAGCGGAGTCTCATAGCAGGGGATTGTACGTTGGGGATGGGCGGAGATGCGAAATGCAGGTCCTTCGACTCGCCGCCTGAATTCATGCCGCGCCCTACCGCCGGCGAGGCGAATTCGGCGGGCTCGCTCAGGATGACAAATCGTGGAAGTGGTAGGGTGATGGTCATGAAAAAAGTGGCACATTTGATGGCGGTGGGCGTGGCGATGGGCGCGTTGTGCGTGGGGGCGCGAGCGCAGGGCATGTATCCGCAGCCGAGCCAGAGCACGGCAGCAGCGCCGAACGCGACGCCACTCGAAGCAATGAAGGCGGTGGAGAATCTGGACCGCTGGCGGGAGACGCTGATCCCGATGTTCATGAACGACTATGGAGATTTGGCGCGGTACCGGAAGGCCGATGAGGCGTTGGGAAATCCAAAGCCGGGCGAACAGCGCGTGGTGTTCTTCGGGGATTCGATCACGGATATCTGGGATTTGAACCAGTATTTTCCGGGGAAGGGATACATCAACCGCGGGATCAGCGGGCAAACGACGGAGCAGATGCTGGTGCGCTTCCGGCAGGACGTGGTGGATCTGCATCCGGCAGTGGTGGTGATCCTGGCGGGGACGAACGACATCGCGGGGAACACAGGGCCGGAGACGCTCCAGCAGATCGAGGGAGACTTTGAGACGATGGTGGAGGTGGCGCGCGCGAATCAGATCCGCGTGGTGCTGTCGTCGCTGACCCCGGAGAACGGGACGCGACCGGAGTGGACGACGTACACGGTGCTGCGCCCGCCGCAGGAGATCGTCCAACTGAACGGCTGGCTGGAGCGCTACTGCAAAGCGAATGGGATGGTGTATCTGGATTACTACTCGGCGATGGCGGACGCGGAGGGACGGATGAAACCGGAGCTGACGCGCGATGGGCTGCATCCGAGCGCGGAGGGGTTTGCGGCGATGGCGCTGCTGGCGGACAGAGCGATTCAGGCAGCCCTGGCCAGACCGATCGTTATTAGAACTGGTCTCATCAACAGGTTCCCGGCCCCAGGCGAACGGCTTGCGACCCGCTTCGATGGCGGGTCGCACCTGAGTCACATTTGGGCACAAGGCATTGATGAGACCAGTTGTAGTGGTCATGACCGCGTGAAGTTTTCCGGGCCTAAAGGCCAGGAATCATCGTTGAGATCATCATTCCCCGGCCTGAAGGCCGGGGCTTCTACCTCGTCCCGCTGCGCGGGACCGCTTCGCGTATGAAATGGCATCATCCGGTCAAGGCACTGGTTGCATAAATAGGCCAAGGGGCACAGGAAGTTTTTCTCAGGGGCGGGGTACAGAGGTCAGGGGATGCAGACAAGGCGGGAGTTTCTGAGGAATGCGGCGGCGCTGCTGCCGGCGGCGGCAGTGGCGGGCCGGGGCGCGTGGGCGTTGCAACGGGCGCCGCTGGGCGTGCAGCTGTTCACGGTGCGCAAAGAGGCGGAGCGGAATCTGCCGCACGTGCTGGATCAGATCCGCAGGATCGGCTACCAGGAGGTCGAGACCTACCCGGGGGTCTACACCTTCTCCGCGGACGCGCTGCGGCACATGATTGTCGACACGGGACTGAGCGCGCCGAGCGGGCACTTCAACTACGACGATCTGGGGACACGGTTCGGGTATGCGACGGAGCTGGGGCTGGAGTGGATGGTCTGCTCGATGATTCCGCCGACCATGTGGGA
>JASHRH010000319.1 GCA_030037475.1 Acidobacteriaceae bacterium | reverse complement strand
CATCATCGCGATCCGGTCCACGCCCATGCCGAAGGCGAATCCGCTGATTTTCTCCGGGTCATACCCCGGCTGCTTGCCTCGCACAAATCCAAACACTGCCGGATCCACCATCCCGCACCCCAGCAGCTCAATCCAGCCCGACTGCTTGCACTTCCGGCAGCCCGCGCCGCCGCAGAACGGGCAGCTGATCTGCACGTCCGCGCTCGGCTCCGTGAACGGGAAGAACGACGGGAAGAAGCGCGTGCGCACGCTCGCGCCGAACAGCTCTTTCATCGCGTGGTCCAGCGTGCCCTTCAGATCGGCGAAGGTGATGCCCACGTCCACGCACAGTCCCTCCACCTGGTGAAAGATCGGCGAGTGCGTCGCATCGGCCGCGTCGTTGCGGTGCACCTTGCCCGGAATCACGATCCGCACCGGCGGCGCCTGTCGTTCCATCGTCCTGATCTGCACGGGCGAGGTGTGCGTCCGCATCAGCAGCCGCTCGCGCAGCGGCTTGCGCTCCTGCCCGGCGACCACCAGCGTGTCCTGCGTGTCGCGCGCCGGATGCCCCGGCGGAAAATTCAGCGACTCGAAGTTGTAGTAGTCGGTCTCGACCTCCGGCCCCACGCCGACGGAGTAGCCCATGCGCTGGAAAATCCGCACGATTTCCAGCTGCGTGCGGATCAGCGGATGCTCCGCGCCCAGCTTCCGCCGCCGTCCCGGCAGCGTGATGTCGATCGCCTCAGCCTCCAGCGCGCTGGCCACCCGTCCGCCGTCCGCCGCGTTCTCTGCTTCATCCAGCAGGGCCTCGATGCGCGCCTTGAGCGTGTTGAACCGCTGCCCCAGCGGCTTTTTCGCGTCGGCCGGAGCCGACTTCAGCCACGCATCGCTGATCGCCTTCAGTCGCCCCTGCTTCCGCCCCAGCCAGCGCAGCCGGAACTCTTCTTTTTCGTCGGCTGTGGTCAGCGCCCGCGCGGAGGTCTCCACTTCGCGCGCCACTGCGGCAAACGCCGCATCCAGCTCCGCCTCGCTCCATCCCTTCAGCGCGGGAATTCCGTCATCCTGCATGATTCTCTTGAGGATAAATCAGACGCCGACTCCACGAGACACTTGGGTGCCCCACATCTGCCCGGTTTTGGCAGATGTGGGAAAGCACGGAACCGAACTCTTGTGCCTTGTATCAGGGCACGACTTCAGTCGTGCCGTAACCCAGGAGAAGGAGAGGGCTTTAGCCCCTGAAGAAAACGCTCGATTCTCGGAGAACGTGCGTCAGGCAGGAATCGCAATCTCGCTCACGCGGGTCGTGGGCTCCGGCACCGGATCGCCGTCCGCGCGCAGTCCTTCGATGTGGAACTCGATGCCTTCGCGCATGAGCTGTTCCGTTTCCTCAAATGTCGCGCCCGCCACACCTAGTCCAGGCAGATCGGGGGCGTAGGCGCTCCAGCCAGTTCCCGTTTTCTCGAAGACGACCGCGTATCCCTTCATTTCAAACCTGCCTGCTTCAGAATATTGTTATACGTTCCTTTGGCCATATCAACTGAAGAATGGCCAGCGATCGTTACCTTGCCGGGTTTTCGTGGGTGCCTGAATTGGCGGTGACTGCCTCGCTGAGCCACCAGAAACCAACCATCTTGCTCGATCATCCGGATTACATCGCGGACCTTCATTTGCCCTGGCCTTCAACGCCGAGTCTAACCTCAGAACCGCCCGTTACTCCGCGCTTGCACCAAGCCGCACTACACTAACGTCATGATCCGCCCTTATCAGGGTCGCACTCCCGTCATCCCCGATTCCTGCTACATCGACGTCTCCGCACAGGTGATCGGCGATGTCGTCCTCGGCGAAAACTCCAGCGTCTGGATGAACGCCGTCGTCCGCGGCGATGTCCACTCCATCCGCATCCGCGCCAACTCCAACGTGCAGGACTGCTCCGTCCTCCACGGCATGCGCTACCAGTATCCCGTCATCGTCGGCGACTGGGTCACCATCGGCCATAACGCCACGGTGCACGGCTGCGTCGTCGAGGACGCCTGCCTGATCGGCATGGGCGCCACCATCATGAACAATGCCCGCATCGGCGAGGGGTCCATTGTCGCGGCCGGCGCGGTGATCGCCGAGAATACGGTTATCCCGCCGCGTTCCCTCGTCGCCGGCGTTCCCGGCAAGGTTCGCCGCGAGCTCACGGTCGAAGATCGCGAGATGATCCTCCAGTACGCCCGCAATTATCTCGATTACGTAAAGATTTACCTCGCTGAGCCGCGCTGATCCTCTTCCTGCGGCGTCCGATGCCACGCTTCGCCGACTATCCGCCACAGGGACTTCTGCGTCTCCCGCAGCCGATCCATCAACACGCGACGCCGCGCCAGAGCCTCTTCCAGCTCACGGGACGTGTTGATCGCCCGGCTCTCCAGCTCCGCGCCCCGCAGGCGCAGCATCTGAGTCTCGTGGCAGATCAGCGTGACCGAGTCATGGCCGCTCATCATCTCTACGTTAATGAGACGGAGCGCGAGGGGGAGACGCCATTCCGCGCCGCAGTTGCTCCAAATTCCGCCGCTCTCCTCACCGCTTTACCGAACTCCACCATTTGGCTAACAATGGGCAGAGAGGTCAATCGAGGTTATGCCCCTTTCCGGCGAAGCCATCCGCATGATGAATCTGGTGGACGACATGGCGACCACCATGCGTCGACTCCTGGCTCTGGTGCCCACGCTGGCTCCCGACGAACGGAAGCGCGTCAGCGAATACCTCAGCCAATCCCAGCCCAGTGTCGAAACCGTCCAGCAGGCGCTGACCAGCCAGTAATAGCCCAGTCCGGTTCGGCTCCGTCTGTCCATCCAGCCCGAAACCCTCGCTGGCTGCTCTCGCATCGGCCGCGCCGGCGACGCATCGCGCCCGTCGCCCGATCCTCGAAGCTGCCACAGCGGTCTGCTGATCCCACAGAACCCCTGTTTTCGCCAGAAATCCACACGGTATTGAAAACAGGCGGGATGTTGACAACCAGTGCTGGCGCTTAAGCCTACTGCTCTACAGATTTCCGTAGCCAAAAGGGAGACAACAGGCCGAAGGAAAGAGGCTTGACACTTCGTTAATTACATGAAAGTAAGCAATTTGTACGAATAATCCCGTTTTCAGTAACCATGTGCGCTCGCGCTTATGAAAAAAGTGTTGACTCCTCTCCTTCATCACGCTATGTTCAAGGAGTCCATTTTGACCCTCGACGCTTTTTTGTCGCACCTAAGCTTTTGCACTTTGCACCTGAACGCCAGTTGCCCTTTGCGGCGCTTCTCCGGTGTTCTCGTGCGCGGCAACCCACAGGCGAAGAGAGTCGGATGACACACTCTGGTTTGGGCCCGCGGGTTGCTGGAAGCATACAGAAATTCCTTAGACCGAATTCGTCTCTTTCTGCGTCTAATGGTTAGTCTGGTCTTCTCGAAACCCACTCCTCAGACCTCCGGGTTTCATGCTGGTTCAGCGTCGTTGCTGTGAGCCGTGAGCAGTCGAACCAGACAAACGAGTACAGAAAAAAGCAAGGAGATTCACATCATGCGTTCTGAATTGATTTTTGGCGCCCTGACTCATGTCAGCAATCGGTATCAGCTTTGCCAGTTGGCCTCCAAAGCGACACGGAAACTGCACAAGCCCAACACGCGGCTGCAGGACACGATGAACGACGTGCTGGTCCGCTTCCGGGTATCCGACCCGGTTGCGGCCGCCACGTCCTCCCACAAAGAAGCGGTTCCCATGCCGCAGCCCCAGCGCCGCGCTGCCTGAGAATTAGTCTCGCGTATTCCCCCTGTTCCGGTTTACAATCCCGCGTAGCACCCCCAGATCCCCTCCTGTTGCACCCTCCTTCCAATCCAATCTCACCCGCAGGTAATCCATGACGATCGCAGAACTGAAAGAAAAGAACATCACCGAGCTGAGCCGCATCGCGCGCACGCTCGAAATCGCCGGCTCCTCCGGCATGCGCAAGCAGGACCTCATCTTCAAAATCCTCCAGGCGCAAAGCGAAAAAGAAGGCCACATCTTCGCCGAAGGCGTCCTCGAAATCCTGCCTGACGGTTATGGATTCCTTCGCTCGCCCGACTACAACTATCTGCCCGGCCCCGACGACATCTACGTTTCTCCCTCGCAGATCCGCAAGTTCGACCTCAAAACCGGCGACACCATCAGCGGCAATGTCCGCCCGCCTCACGAAGGCGAGAAGTACTTCGCCCTGGTCAAGATCGAGGCCATCAACTTCGAATCGCCCGAGGAAACCCGCAACAAGATCCTCTTCGACAACCTCACGCCGCTCTATCCGCAGGAGCGCATCAAGATGGAGACCGT
>JASHRH010000318.1 GCA_030037475.1 Acidobacteriaceae bacterium | reverse complement strand
TCTGCGAGAGCAAAATGTCGTGGTTTCGCGGATTCGCCCCAAGCGGCGCCTGCAAATGGTCGATCTCTCGACGCAGGGGCTCAAGAGACTGGGACTGCGCCGGACAGACTTGATCGATAGCCCGGTATCTACTTATTCGAGAACCCGCGGATGGGCGGAATGGTTTCACGGTCATACCACCGCGAAGGGCTTGCTTTGGACATCCCGGCAAGACGACGGCGCTCGGGCTACCGTCCTGTTTGGCGATCGAATCGATGAGACCGCATTCAAAATCGAAGTTGATCGCGAGCCGATATGCGCGGGCAGGCATCTCGACGCGCTGCTCGAGCTCGCTGACCACATCGGCATCGAGCAGCTTTTTGGCCTCTAGCGGAAGACACCTGCGCGGAAATATCACGGGGAGCATGAAATGCGAGCGCAGATGCGACGTTGATCCACGACGCTTTCGATGCCAAGACGCGCGTCTCCCTGTATTGATCACTGAAGCCATCCACGCGCGCTTTGAGCCGGAGGCCGCCGTACTTTGGTCCACCTATCCAATTGAATTTGCTTGATTTTGTCCTTGAGTCGGCGCTGAATTTGAATCGACGACCCGCTCCCCGCCATTGACGCGCACCAACAGAGTGCATAACGTAGGGCTCGAGGGGATGCGGGGTTTCCGGTGAGGGTGCCCGTACTGCTAATCGTTCCTACCGTGACCATATACAACAAACGCGGGAAGGGCCGGCTTGCATCTCCCGTCCTACGCTCATGCACCGCCGCGGCCGCATCGGTGCGCAGGGCCCTTGATCTGGTCCCTCGAGTCTCATCAGTCCACAAAAACATCAACGGGAGATGAATATCATGAATACCACAGCGAGTAGTATCAGTCGGGCGACGATCACCACGACGGTCGGGTTCCTGTGCCTCGGCCTGACATGGTGGATCGTCTCCATGACAGACGCCGGATGGTTCGAGAGGCTCTACCCCGCCGGCGTATCGATTCTCACCCTGTCGCTCATCTTGACCGTCATTGCCATCCTGGCCTTCATCGAACAGCAGACTCTCGATGCCGTCATCTTCTTTGGCGGCGCCGGATTGCTGGGAACCCTGCACAGCTATTTGACGATGGCCGCGGGCGCGGGCTCCGGTGCGGAGCCAGCGCATTACGGCGGCTGGCTGTTCATCGTCTGGGCCGTGTATTTCTTCTACCTCTGGCTGGCCGCTCTCAAGGCCGACCCGGTGCGCATGCTGTTTTTGCTCGGCGTGTGGCTCGGGCTACTGGCGGGTGCGCTCGCGGATTGGGGGCTCGGGCACATCCTCACGGTGATCGGCGGATACATCGGATTGGCCACGGGGATCCTGGCGTACATCGTGTCCGCGAGTGCGATAACGGGACACAGATTCGGCGCCACCGCGCCTTGAAGCCGCGCGTGACCAAGGCACGGACGACGCGATCGGTCACGTCGCAGAGTTGAAACGACCGATATCGAGCGGGGCCCGCGCCCCGCTCCCTCCCCGTGTCGTATCGGGTCGGAGCAATGCGAAATGAGAACCATCCGGACTTATTCGACGAGGCTCGAGGCGGACCTGGCGCGGATCGCGCTGGATGCCGCCGGCATCCCTGCGGTCGTCGTCGGCATAGGCGTGGGCATGGAAGGTGGAGCATCCGGTGTGCAATTGCTCGTGCCGGATGATCGCATCGAAGCGGCGCTGAAGGTACTCGAGGACACGTGAGATCTACCCGCCCCGAACGACTAGCCGCTGCTGCGGCCACTCGGCCACATGCGCTGCAGGACCCCGTCGCGGCGTACGAATTGGTGCCATAGCGCGTCGCGGCGGGCTATTGCACATTCGGCGTGCCGCCGGGGGGATTGGGCGGCGCGTTCGGCCGGGCCACCAGAGTGCAGGTCGCGGGCACCGGGCCCCTCGGTGTATCGAGCTGGACAGCGTCGCCGACCGATTTCCCCCGGCATGCGGTCAGGGCCTGCGGATTGAGGCCGCGCCCGAAGCGGCCTCTGCCCCCGAAGCGGCCGAATCCTCCAAAGCCGCCGTTCGCCCCGATGAACTGCAGCGATTGCTGGAAGCGAATCGTATCGCCCGACCTTGCGATCGCGTTGGGCGGCAACGACTCGCCCTGCAGAACGTACAGATGCTTGCTGGCGAAGAATATCGCCACCGCCGAGCGGCTTCCATCAGCGCCATTGACGCTCAATTCGCGCCCGAACTCTCGATTGATGCGCGCGTCGATCGCCACGGTCACCTTGCCGGACACGCCAAAGGACTTCTCCGTCTCGGCGATCGCGCTCGTTCCATTTTCGTTGACGCTCGAAAAGTCGACGACCTCCACCGTATAGACGACTCGGTCTTCCCGGGCGACGTAGCGCGTCATCGGCAGCGAGATGCCGGCAGAAGTCCTGAACGTGCTCTTCTCCACTACGGGCGGTACAGGAGACTGGACGGCGAATCCCGGGTCGGAATATCGGTACGCCTTCCACTGTTGAGCGAGAGCCACGACCGGCATCAGCCAAGCCGCCGTCAAGATCGCAACCGCTCCCCTCATCGACAGCCTCGACAAATCCGGCTCCCGCGCTAGCGACGGGCGGCCCGTCGCTGCCCGAGCACCTGGCCGCTCGGCAAGGTCACCGAAATGAGCTGACCACCGTAGGAGCCGTCCCGCAGTGGATGAATTCGCACGACGACCTTGTCGCCAGGATGAACGGCATTCGGCGTCCACCCGAACCTCGAGAGCTGCCCCGCACCGCCCAGCTCCAACGACCATTCGTTCGGAATCCCGCTGGCATCCGGGACCATGATGCGCAGCCATCCGTGCGGATTGACCAGCTCGAGCTCCTTGACCGTTCCGGCAATGCTTTCCGTTCGGCTCCTGTCGAACATGGCGAAGGAATGGTGGGCGACGGCCGTCGTTGCAATCGGAAGAAACGACAAGGCCAAGCATCCGATCAACGGAAGGCGCTTCATACTCGAGCTCCCGCTGGCGCACGAGAACCTCTGGCCGGCAGCATGAGAAGACTGTGCACGATGACCGCTCGTCTCGCGTGAGGAATTCTTCGCGCTCCGGTCGCTCAGCCGAATGTTTCAAATCTTTAAGGCGCTGATGCGTGGTACGATCGAGTCTAGCGCAGGATTTTTGGTTCGCACAAGCCCACTAGCGTCGGCGAGCATCGGCCGCCAGGTCTGCGGAGCAACGGCAG
>JASHRH010000317.1 GCA_030037475.1 Acidobacteriaceae bacterium | reverse complement strand
GGTTCCATCGGATCTCGTTTCTACACTCATTTATCTGTGTGCGGACGAAAGCGCTTTTGTTACCGGGCAAACCATTAGTGTCGATGGCGGCTCGGTAATGCGATAATGCCTCCAGGCCGGGCATCCCAGATTGACCATCTCCGTGTACTACACCTTGGGAGACCGGAAACGTCTGAAAACAGCGCCACTGGCTGGCTGGGGCGGGAGGATTTGAACCCGGCCTGCTCGCTCGCGTAATCCACTGAATTAGCAAACCAATATCGCTGCGGCGAACACGCGTATAACAGCGACGTGTCGCATAGGCAAGCCGCTGTTTGGCCGTCGGCGCCGGCGGCCGAAACGCCCAAAAATATTCTCGGGCTGGAAACGCACTAAATTTTCCCGGCCCGCTTGACGCCGTCAACAGAGGCGACCCCGCACGTGCCCTGTGGCGCGCCGTCGGCCTCTGTACGAATCAAAAATTCAGATTATGTAGCTCCGTCGTTCAACCACACTCATGGGGAACGGCAATGATTCCCGACCAAACAACTCACGACCAAACAACACAAGAAAACTTGCCGCCGGCATCCGACCCGGCGGTGACCGCGGTGCAGACGGAGCTGCAAGTCAAGAGTGATCCGACGCCGGCGGAGGACAACGTCAGCAACCCCGGGGGCGCGGACAACGGCGTCGGCGCCGGCGAGAAGCCGCGCGCAAGAACGAAGCCGCGGACCGGCCGACGCAGCAGCGGCAGCGCCGCCGGAGCCGACAGTGCGCCAGCGGCCGATCCGCGGAGTGTAAAGGACCAACTGCTGGCGCCAGTCCAAATTCCGCAGGTGACGCTCGATCGGCGAGTGCTGCCGGCGAAGCTCTTGGCAGCGCTCGACTCCGCGGGTCTCGGCGCCCGCGAGATGTTGCCGGCGGCCACGCTGATGGCGTTGGCGGCGGTCTCCGCCATCGGAGGCCCGAGCGTGCGCTGCGAGCCCCGCGGCGATCTGCGCAACCTGCTCGGCAATGTGAGCGACACCGCGTTGCGGGTCGCTCTTGTTAGACCGGATCATAGTGGCTCCTTGGTCCCGTCAGCGATCCTGGCGGCGGCCTACGCCGCCGAAAACGATGCGCTCGACCGCTACGAGGCGGCCGACCAAGTTGAATTGGAGCGTCTGCGTGCTGCCGCCGGCCGTCGTCGGCTGCACGCCCAGGCAAGCGAAATCGCCGCGGCGCTCGCTACCCCTCCACCGCCGCCGTTGATCGAGGTGATGCCAGCGCGTTCCGGTGTGCGGCCGCGAATCGTCGTCATCAATGAGGCGTCTGCCGCCGTCCGGGCCGCCGCCGCCGGTGCCACCGGCGTGCTGCTGATCGACCAGCGCCGTATGCCTTCGATGACCCGGATCGGCGGTTTTTACGACACGGAGACTGAGCTGCTGCTGGCCGCACTTGCGCGGGGTGACAGCGTGCCAATTGCCGATCCGAAGTCCGGCCGCACCCAAATGCGCTCGCTGCCGGCCTCGGTCATCGGGGGCCTGATCCCGACGGATTTCCTTTTGGCCCACGAAGTTGCGGCCGAAAGCTTGCTCGCAACCGCCTTTGTACCGCTGTCAGCACCGCTGCCGCCCACGGGCGACTCCACTGACATGGTGAGCTTGTTGCGGCCCCTCGGTGACCTAGCCGGAAACGTCGCCGTCACCTTGATGTTTGCCGCATCCGTTGAAACGTTGACGACCGCCGCAGAGCGCTGGACCACGCTCGCTGCAGCCGCGCAACCGCCTCTGTCCAGCTACCTCGCACACCTGCCCGACCTAGCGCGGCGGCTGGCGGCAGCGCTGCATCTGGTAACGCGGTCCGGCGGCGACGGAAAGCTCGCCCGGGAAATCCCGGCAACCATAGTCAAGAGCGCCGTCGCGCTCGTCGATTCTTTGCTCCTGCCGACGGCGCAGGCGATACTGTCACCGGTTTCGACGACGGACGCCATCCGCGACGGGCGGCGGATCATCGATTACGTCCGCGCCAAGACCAGTCCGAGGGACTCCTTGGAGCGTCGGCGCCTGCTGCAGTCCTGGCAGCACTCGATGCCGACCGTTCGGCTTAACGCGGCCCTCACGTTGCTCGAAGCCGAAAAGCTGCTGACCGCCACAGAGAAGTCCGGCAGCAAGCAATATCAGGTTTCAGCGGACGTTTACGAGTAAAAGGTGCTGTCAACCGCCCCCCGGCGGTCGTGTGCGGAAGATGGAGCGAGGGGGCCGGTTGACACCGGCCCCCTGTGTACGAATATCGACTTGTCGAACACGCGTGGACACTCGAACCTTCCGGAAGTGGCCGGTCACATACCAGGCATTGGCGGCTGACCGTCAGATAGGTCGGCGTGTTCTTCCGAGACGCTACCGAATTCCAGTCGATAGGCCGCCGCGCCGGCCTCTGCGGTGAACCGCCGTGCGACGCCGATGACCCGCCACAATAGCCCCAACGCAGCAATGATCGCCGCGGCGTAGGTATTCAACGCCACGTTCAATCGGAGCCTCGTGACGCCGCCGCTGCCAGCTCGGCGATGTCCTCTCTCAATTCGCGCAGCTCCGCGTTCTGCTCCGCGATCAGTCGCGCCAGATCGCTCAGAGTCGCCACCAGGGCGGCAATCGGATCGTCCGGCGACGGCTCCGGCGTCAGCAGCGCGGTCACCGCATCCATCTGCGCCCGGACCTCGCGGACCTCGTACAATACGGCCTCGTCGATTGGCGTTCGCACATTCCACCTCCTCATCGTCCAAAGAAATCCGAGAACGGCGCGTGCTGGTGCCGCCTCGCCTTTCGATCGCAGACGCGACGTAGCCCAAATGTTCCGTTGGCCGGCGAGCAATACCTTGAGCGGCCAGCGATCGATGGTCGATACGTCCAGCATGCCCGAACCGGGCCAGATATCGATTTGCCAGGTGCGCCCAGCGCCTGCGCCATTCAATTAACGTCTGTTTGTCCTGCAATCGTCTTTCCTTGCTCGCAGCAAAACCGCCCGTTTCAACCTGCCGCTCGGCAATCAACATGTGGACGTGATCATTTCTGGCGTCCGCCCCTTTGTCGGGCGCGTGAATGGCTAGGTCGGCGACGAGGTGGTGACGCGTGAAATTCTCGCGGACGAAATCAGTTATGAGCTGGATTTGCTGTTCACGCGTGAGTTCGTGTGGCAGGCTGCACTCGATTTCGCGTGCAAGCGTCGCATTCTTTCTCTTCTCGATTTGCTCGACCCCGTTCCAGAGACTATTACGATCGCGCATCCATTTTGGCGCATGCGGTGGTGCAAAGATGGCGGTATAAACAATCCGTTCCGAGCGGTTCCGGTACCATTTGACCTCGTTGGACGAATTGATCAGCCGCTCGCCAGAACGATAGGCCGCCGCTGCGATGGCACTTTGGGCTTTTGCCATTGAATCGATCAGCCGTTCGCCAGAGCGATAAGCCGCGGCTGCGATCGCGCTTTGATCTCTTGCCCTAGAAATGACTTTCACCGTGAAATGGAAAATCGCCACGTTCACCATCTCCGTTGGCGCCGCCGGATGGCGGCCAACTATGTTGTCACTGCAAACTCCCACGGAGTTTGCCTAAGTGCGCCCTCATCAGTCTCCCTTGGGGCTTACGGTCCCGGTCCCGTTTCCTAGTCCCGTTATTTCCTCTCGTCTTACAATTAACTCGATACTCGCGTTTGGGTATTCCGGGCCCCGCCTTTTCGTCTTACAGGCCGACAGCACAGAGATTACAACAAATTTCATAGAGCTCAGGCCGGCACGAATTCAGCTTCAGCGGCAGGGCGGCCGGCTCGAGGGAGTTATTTCGCAGTAACCGGAACAGCTCCGCTGCAATCTTACGCCAGACTGCATGCAGGTCGCTGTCGATCTGGCGCGCATCCGCCTTTGGGTCGAGCACGCTCCAAAGATTCATACGAATTATTCTGACATAGAGCGATATGTCGCGGCACACTTCACGCCCATCGATATGGAGTTGGATTTCGGCAAGGCGTTGATCCAGCTGCTCCACAGCAGCCCTGGCTCCGGGATACACCTCTTCCTGTTGTTTGGACGCACGGCTCATTTCAGCCGCTGCCCCCCTCAGCCAAGCACTCAGGTCCAACCCGCGCAGCGCCGCCGCCTCTTTGATGTCACGTTTCAGCTCATGCGACACACGGAATGTAATGCTAACTGATGGATTGCCGTCATCTTGGGTATCGGTCACCAGCTCCGCCGCATCGTAAGGCGGCTTGTACCAGTCGTCCCACAGCACAAGCTCATTCAGAGCTAGCACTTCCTGGCTGAGCGCGCCGCCTGTTTCGTCATCTAGTCTGTAGTACGGACCACCCGTTTTGTAATGCGGCCCTCCGACTTCGGCGTATGTTTCGCCGTCAACCTGAGTGATGGCCGGCCAAATCACGTTGCCGTATTTGTCGCGCACATGGAAGCGCAGTTGCCCTTCTGCTCCCGGCATCATTGTTCTCCTTTCGGTTTAAGCGCCAAATCGATCCGGCCCTCCGCCGACCCAGTTTGGCGCCGCCTGCCCTTCAGGGCCTTCTTGTCTTTGAGGAAATCGTCCGCCCAACAGCGAATCATTGCCGGGCTGATGGGCAACACGGCGCCGGCGCGTACAGCCTTCTCCA
>JASHRH010000316.1 GCA_030037475.1 Acidobacteriaceae bacterium | reverse complement strand
TCATCCTCCTGGGATTGCGCGTCCCGTCAGAGTTAAACCGATCGCGAAAGGGGTCTGGCTCTCGGCCTTAGAGACACTTACGGGCCGAATACAGTGGCGCGACCGCGCCGGGTTCTCACCGGCTTCCTCATTTCGCGAAGACGAGCGGCAGCATAAGGATGCGTGTGCCGGATTGTCAACACATCAGGATGGCCGGTAGTGTCCTAATTTGACCTGGGTGCCTCCGGCAAAGGCATCCAGTGACTTGCTTGCACCATCGTGTCGCCAGCCAGCCCCTCAGCTATCCATCCACGAGAATCGTTATAGGTTCCGATGTAAACCGAATCCACCCCGACAGGTTTCGGATGCGCCCAAAGCAGCACACGACC
The DNA here is from genome assembly GCA_030037475.1 of Acidobacteriaceae bacterium. Lineage (GTDB taxonomy): Bacteria > Acidobacteriota > Terriglobia > Terriglobales > Acidobacteriaceae > Palsa-343. The sequence goes on along the minus strand of JASHRH010000316.1, from coordinate 4,425 downwards.
TTTGTTTTTGGTTTCTGTGTCTATTAATTGCCAATCGTCCTTATCCATAAGATACTCCCTCCTTCCTACTTCGAAGTTCGGTCCACCAATTCCTCGATTGTCCAAAGCCGGTCAACCACGCCAGCCGCCATCGCCGGCGTAACGCGCAAGGTCTTGTGCAGCCGAACGAGGTTGTAATGCGCGAAATGCAGGGCAACCGCCGCCTGCAAGTTCTCGAACTTCTTGCTGAAAGCGTTGGTCAGGCGAGTAAACCGGCGCATGCTCATCCGCATCGTGAGGTTTTGCCTCTCGACATGACTGGTCGAAATGTGGGCTTGGTCAGGGCTTCCCGCAATTATCGTGCGCTCCGCGCCTGTCACGCGCGGAGGGGCGTACCGCCCCGGCCCGATCGGTTCGGCATCGTAAAATTTAACAATCTGTCCGTAGTCCACGTCTGCGCCGAAGGCTCGCTCCACCGCGTCCACGTAGGAGCGCAGCGAGTCCGATGAAAGCTGCACGCGGTTGCTGAGCCGCTCCGAAAGATCAGTCATGAAGGCAACTGCCGTTTCCCGGCTGCGCTTGCCGACGCGGTAGGCCGGAACCAGCTTGGTATCCGGGTCAATCGCCACAAACGTCCATTGGTCGCCGATCTTGGTCCGGTCGGTGAAGCGGGGGATGTGGGCCTGCTTCATGCGACAGAACGTCCAAATTTCGTCGCATTGAATGCGGCGACAATGAAGATTGCGCATCTGGTCATTGGCGAGCGCAGCGCAACCGGTCCCGACCTCGACCATGAGTCGCATGATCGTGTCGCGGTGCGTATCGGTCATCCGTTCGGTTGAGCGGATCGAATTGCCCTCGACTAGGCAATTGATGATTTGGGTTCGGCGGGCGAGCGATGTGCGGTTCATTGGTTATCCCCATCCTCCCGACCTTTGAATTATATGCTTGCAATATTTTAAATGCAAGAATATTCTTGCATCAAAGTATGCAAGCATGATGGTGGAACGGTGGAAAATAACCAAGAGGAACCGATTGGCCGAGCGAGGGGCGGTGTGGCGCGCGCTGCGGCTCTTTCGAAAAAGGAGCGCAGCGAGATCGCCCAACGAGCTGCTACTGTGCGTTGGTCAAAGGACGTACCTGCCGCAACCCACGAAGGCGCCCTTAGAATTGGCGAAACCTCAATTCCATGCGCCGTGCTCGCCGACAGGCGGCGGGTTCTCACGCAACTAGGCTTCATGCGGGCCATCGGCCGCGGGCGACCTACTGGCGGCGCGTCGCAAGGATCGACGGGCGAGCGTTTGCCCTCTTTTCTGGCACCCGGAAACCTAAAACCCTTTATTTCCGATGACTTAAGGCGGGCGAGCACCCCTATAGTTTTCATACCCAAGAGGGGCGGAGGAAAGGGCGGCAATCGAGCCTTCGGATATGAAGCCGATTTGCTGCCCCAGGTTTGCAGCGTCTATTTGGAGGCCCGACGGAAAGGCGCGTTGCAGCCCCAGCAAATGCACGTTGCCGATACTTGCGAAATACTCATGCGGTCTCTTGCTCGCGTCGGCATCATCGCATTGGTCGATGAGGCAACCGGCTATCAGGAGGTTCGCGATCGTCTCGCTCTGCAAGAGCTTCTCGACAAATACCTCCGCAAAGAACTGGCAGCGTGGGCCAAGCGATTCCCGGATGAGTTTTACAAGGAAATGTTCCGATTGCGGGGCTGGCAATGGCTCAGCCTCAAAGGCAAGCGCCCCGGCATCGTTGGGACTTATACGAACGACCTTGTCTATGAGCGGCTTGCGCCGGGTATTCTTGAAGAACTTGAAGCACGGAACCCAAAAGACGATCACGGTCATCGAAGGGGAAAGCACCATCAATGGCTAACTGAAGATGTCGGGCACCCGGCTCTTGCACAGCACTTGCACGCGGTGACCGGATTTATGCGCGCGTCGGCGCGCTGGGATCAATTCTACCGGATGCTCAATCGAGCGTTTCCCAAGAAAGGCCAGACGATAGAAATGGCTCTTGATGATTAGGTTTTGGACCACGGAGTTTGCCGACTCCGTGGCCCTTCACTCCAACCCGGCCTGACAAGGCTGCCCGAGGGGAGGTGTTGCTAAGTGCGGAAAGACCGCGCGACTAAATCCTATATCATGGGTGCCATGGATATTGAAGCTTCCGAACTGCAAAAGGCCGTCGAGCGCATGCACACCTGCAAAGCGATGCTGGCGCAGTCTGTGCCGGTGACGGAGACCTTTGAGGGCAAAACGGTATGGGAAGGTGTGGTGCATGTGTTCGACCTCAAAGGGCACCTGACGGCCAATAGGGCTTACGCCTGGTCGTGGCCGATCGAGGCGAGCGATAAACGGCGGTTCTTTGCCGTACTGCATCAGGGGCCGATTACATCGCCCCTAGAAGCCGTGCGGATGGCTATCGTGGCGGAGCAGCGGGACAAATGAAGCGCGGGTGGCCTTTTCGGGCATGGCTGGCCGTATTGGCACTCGGAGCTTTCGTCGGCCTATTCGCCGCCCTTTTCACAGGCGGCGGTTCCCTCCAACTCGGAATCATCCTCCCCCAAATCCTGCTACATCCGATGTTCTATTGGCCCTATCCGGTCTTTGGGGCCATCATTGCCGTCCTAGCATTTTACTTGGCTGGCGTTCTCCGAAATTCAAATTAGGACACTACCGGATGGCCGGTCCCCAATCCGTCCGGCGTAATTCTGCGCGCGGACGCGGCCGGCCCTCACGAACGCGCCGGCCGGCGCGCGGACGATTTGGCTGCTGCGATGACGGTGCGATAATACGTCCACAGCACACGTGCCGCCACCGAGCGCCAAGGCCGCCAAGGCTCCGCCAATGCCAGCATCTCCTTGGCTGTCGGTCGCGCCGGCAGCGCGAAGGCGAGCTTGGCCGCTTCCTGCAGAGCGAGATCGCCGGCCGGCCACGCGTCGGCGTGACCGAGACAGGACAAAAGATAAATATCGGCGGTCCACGGGCCGATGCCATGCACGGCTGTGAGCGCCGCGTGGGCGGCGTCGGCGGGAAGGTCGGCAAGCGTCGCGAGCACAAGCTCGCGGCGTTCGATCGCACGGGCGATCGCCTTCAGCGTGCGGATTTTGGCGGCCGATAGACCAAGCCGGGCGAGCCGGCGAGGCTTGGCGCGCAGGATGGCCGCATGTTCGAGCGGATCGAACGCGGCGACGAGCCGTCGCCAGATCGCGTTGGCGCTTGCGGTCGAGAGCTGCTGCGCCACGATGGTGGCGGCAAGCCCGGCGAATCCGTCCGGCCGCCGCCGTAGTGGCGGCCGCCCGGCCGTAGCGAGGAGCGCGCCGAACCGCGGATCGGCTCGGCGCAGTGCGGTGAGGCCGGTGTCGAGATCGGCCTCGCTATGGATGTGCGACAGCATGCCATGCGCCCCGTTCACGCCGCAGTCCGATCTCCGAACCGTCGATCTTTGCGACTATCTCTGATTGACTGACGGGGACCGACGGTCAACCCGAGAAACGACGAGACGGCGAACGTCAGTGCATACCCGCGTCTTTCGCTTTGCGCCGAGCCCGAACGGATATCTGCATCTGGGCCACGCCTACTCGGCATTGCTCAATGACGACATGGCGCGCGAGGCCGGCGGACGGCTTTTGCTGCGCATCGAGGACATCGACGCCTGGCGCTGCCGGCCGGAATATGAGGCCGGAATCTACCAGGATCTCGGCTGGCTCGGCCTTAACTGGCAGGAGCCGGTGCGGCGGCAGAGCGAGCATTTCGACGACTATCGGGCCGCGCTCGCCAAACTCGACGCGCAGGGGCTCATCTATCCCAGTTTCGAAAGCCGCAGCGAACTCAGCGCCTTGGTCGCCGAGCGGGACCGGCTCGGCCGCTGGCCGCGCGATCCCGACGGCGTGCCGCTTTATCCCGGCCGCGCGCGCAAGCTGTCGCCCGCCGAACGCGAGCGTCGCCGTCGCGCCGGGGAGCCGTTCGCGCTGCGCCTCGCCATGGATGCGGCGGTGGCGCGCGTCGGCGTGCTCACCTGGACCGAAACCGGAATGGGACCGCAGGGCCAAACCGGCCTTGTCACCGCCGCGCCGCAAATGTGGGGCGACGTCGTGCTCGCGCGCAAGGAGGCGCCGACCAGCTATCACCTCGCGGTCGTCATCGACGACGCTTTTCAGGGCGTGAGCGACGTCGTGCGCGGGCAGGATCTGTTCTGGGCGACCAGCATTCACCGTTTGCTGCAGGCGCTGCTCGGCCTGCCCGAGCCGATCTATCATCACCACCGGCTCATCCTCGACAGCGGGGGCCGCAAGCTGTCGAAATCGACGCAGGCGACGGGCTTGCGCGAATTACGCGCCGCCGGTGCAACTGCGGCGGATATCCGGCGCATGGTGGGCCTTGGACGCTGAATATGATGCGGATTGGGCCGCTCAGCGTGTTTTGTTCCCGCTGCCGGCGT
>JASHRH010000315.1 GCA_030037475.1 Acidobacteriaceae bacterium | reverse complement strand
AGGCTGCAACACGCGCACCACTAAGCCGCGCGTGGACGGCCGCGAGGAGGCGCTCCGTGACGGGCGTCTCGGTCAGCGGGAGCAGACGCGCTTCATCGAGAGGCGCGGCGGAGCGCTGGGTTTCGGGATCGAATTTGCGAATCGACTCGATTTCGTCGCCGAAGAACTCGAAGCGGACGGGGCGATCGGCTTCCGGCGAGTAGACGTCGAGGATGCCGCCGCGGCGCGTGAACTGGCCGGGCATTTCCACCACGTCCATGCGGGTGTAACCGATGGAGGCGAGGTGCGCCAGCAGCGTTTCCACATCGACTTCTTCGCCGCGGCGCAGGATTTGCGCCAGGCCGGCGTAGAAGGGCGTGGGGAAAAGCTTCATCGCGGCGGCTTCGACCGGCGCGACGACGATGGAGGCCTCGCCGGTGGCGATCTTCCACAGCGTTTTGGCGCGCTGCTCCTGAATGTCGGGGTGCGGCGAGAGATTTTCAAAGGGAAGCACGTCGTGGGCAGGCAGGCGGAGGACGTGGTCGGGAGGAATGGCGCCGGTGAGCTCGCATCCGGCGCGGAGGATCAGGTCCATGGCGTCGGCGGCCTTGTTGTCGGTGACGAGAACGATGGCCGGGATGCCGGCGGCGCGCGCAAAGAGGGGAAGATAGAGGGCGCGGGCGGTGTTGGTGAGTCCGGAGACACGACGACGCCCACGGGCAAGGGCGAGGTGGCGTCTTGCCTGTTCAAAGGAAGGAGAATGCTCCAGGTCCGCCAACAGCTCGCGGACGAACGGGAGGATCATGCCACTTTCAAGTTTAGCAGCGGGGAAAGCGGCGCGTTTCGGAGCAGAAACTCCCAGCAGTGCGATAATAAAAGCGAGGTTGACCGATGGCGCCAAATCAAAACATCAGCCCGCGCATTCGCATGACGCGCGTATCTGAAGCTAAGCTGGACCGGGCAAACAAGCCGAAGGCGCCAGCCAGGCTGGTGCTGCCCAAACCGGTCCGGGTACCGGCCCCGCCTAACCAGGGAAGCTCGCGCTAGAGAATAGGGACCCGACATGCCAGGCACGATGCAGGCACTCGCGGTCATGTTTATCCTTCTGCCCGGATTCCTCGCCGCATACATCTTGCAATCGCTGGTCACCAGACCCAAACAATCGGATCTTGAAAAGGTTGTCGAAGCCCTGATTTTCAGCTTCGTCGTTTACCTCATCTCCGCACTCATCATTGGAACCAGGCTTCCCATCAGTTGGTACCCGGAAAAAGATGCTTACGGCAACGCCACCTATGGCGTGAGCCTGTCGTGGTGGAAGCTGCTGGTGCTCCTGTTGCTTCCAGTTGTGCTGGGCCTGGTTTCCGCTCTCCTGCTGGAGCACGATTATGTGCTCTGCGCGCTGCGGTGGGCCAGGCTGACAGATCGCACCGGCAGGGCCTCGACCTGGAATGACGTTCTGCAGGATGTGGACGGCGTTGCCCAGGTTGAACTTGCCGACGGGCGTTCGGTAATGGGATGGGGCAGATACTACTCTGACGATGCGGACGATGCGTCGTTGTTTCTCGAGCGAGCCGCATGGGTAAAGACAGGGAGCGACGGCCTCGAACCGATCCCCGGTCCAGGCATTCTTCTGACGAAGGAAGCGGGAATTCGCAGCATCATGTTCCTGGCATCGGAAGAATCCCCGGATGATTCGACGGGCAGTGAATAATTGTCAGTTGATCCGGGAGGCGGGTTGGTGCGCAGAATTCCGATCGCTGCGATGGCCACGTCAGCAGCCCATGCGGATTGGAGTCGCAGAGACCCGTGTACAGTGATGCGGTGGTGACAAGGATCGGTTCGCGATGAAACTACGATCTCGTTTTTCCTGGATGGCTTCTTTCGTGTGCGTGATGGTTTGCCTGGCTGGCGTGGCGCGCGCGCAGGAGGCGAGGACGACGAATGCGCCGCCTCTTGAGTACGGTCCGTGGAATGCGGAGATTGCACCCGGCGGGAACGGCCTCGAATACGGCATCGCAGGCGACGACCTGCTGCTCAAGGCCGATGCGCCGTGGACGCTGCTGGCGTGGGTGCAGCCGAGCGATGCGCCGAGCATGACGGAACTGGTAGCCGGCATGGGCACGCCGGACGAGGAATATCCGCGGTATCTGGCGCTGGCGCCAGGGAAGGCCCTGCTGTACCTCGGCCAGGGCAATACGCTGGAGGGTGCCGCGGCGCTCGCGCCGGGGACGTGGCATCTGCTGGCAGCGACATTCGACAGGAAGGAATTCCGGCTGTATGTGGATGGGGCGCAGGTCGCGACGAGCGGGCTGCTCGCGCCGGGAGAGACGAGCAGCGGATTGCTGCTGGGCGATGTGAGTCCGACGGTGGAAATTGGTCCTGCGCCGGAGCCGGCGTATTTCCAGGGACCGCGCTCGCCCGACGAGCCGCAACTGGGACATTTCGGCGGCAAGGTGTACGACTTCGAGATTCGGCGCGCCGCGCTCGCGGCAGACGCGATCCAGGCGATGGCGGCGACGCATCCGGATTTTGCGCTGCCGGTGTATGACGAAAGCTCGAAGCCCTGGCCGGTGCAGACCTACGGCCAGGCGGGCTATCGCGCGCCGCAGAGTCCGGACCAGATGCCGCAGAGCCGTGCGCCGCTGCAGCAGCCGCAGGCCATTCCAGCGCCGAGCGGGCCGGCGATCACCGCAGCGGGCAAGGATTTGTGGCAGATCGACGGCGGGTGGGAGCTGAGCGCGGCACCACAGGTGACGGCGGAAGGCACACAGATCTCAGGGAGCGGATTCAATACGAAGGGGTGGTACGCGGCGGTGGTGCCGGGGACGGTGCTGACGACGCTGGTGGATCGCGGCGTGTATCCGAATCCGTACTATGGCCTGAACAACCTGGCGATTCCGGAGACGCTGAACAAGCAGGACTACTGGTATCGGACGGAGTTTCGCGGGCCTGAAGCGGCGCGCGGCAAGCAGCTCACGCTGACCTTCGAGGGCATCAACTACAAGGCCGAGGTGTGGCTGAACGGGCAGCGGCTGGGCGCGATCAAAGGCGCGTTCATTCGCGGCGTCTTCGACGTGACGGGCATTCTGCGCCCGGGCAAGACGAACGTGCTGGCTGTGCTCGTCTCGCCGCCGCCGCATCCGGGGATTCCGCAGGAGCAATCGATCAAAGGAGGGCCGGGCGAGAACGGCGGGATGATGTGCCTGGATGGGCCGACGTTTGTGGCGACCGAGGGATGGGACTGGATTCCGGGCATTCGGGACCGCGACACGGGGATCTGGCAGCCGGTGGTGCTGCGCGCGACCGAGAACGTGAAGATCGGCGATCCGCAGGTGGTGACGACGTTACCCTTGCCGAGCATCGCGAGCGCGAAGGTGGACATCACCGTCCCGCTGACCGATGCCGGCGATAAGCCGGTGCGCGCGAAGCTGACCGCGCAATTTGAAGGCGTCACGGTGACCAAAGAGGTCGATCTGCAGCCCGGCGAGAGCACGGTGCGGCTGACGCCCGCGGAGTTCGCGCAGCTCACCGTGCAGAACCCGCGGCTCTGGTGGCCGAACGGCTACGGGCCGGCAAATCTGTATCACCTGAAGCTGACGGCGTCGGTCGACGGCCACGTGTCCGACACGAAGAGCGTGCAGTTCGGGATACGGGAGATCACGTACGAGCTGAGCCTGCTGGATCCAGCGGGGCATCTGGTGCGGGTGAATTTCTCGCCGACCGCGGGGTACGACGCCGACGAGACGCAGCCGGCGATCGACAACACGCATCAGGGCATTCGCGATATTCCGGTAGCCGATGCGCCGCCACCCAATGCGCCGCCTTCGTGGCGGGAGTTCGCACATTCCTGGGTCGAATCGCTGACGCCGGCCGGCGAGCACTCCGCGGCGATCACCCGGAGCAGTGACCTGGGTACCGCGCCGTATCTGGTGATTCTGGTCAACGGCGTGCGCATTGCCGCGCGCGGCGGGAACTGGGGCATGGATGACGCGATGAAGAACGTGTCGCGGGCACATCTCGAGCCGTACTTCCGGCTGCATCATGACGCGGGCGAAAACATCATTCGCAACTGGGTGGGACAGAGCACGGAAGAGACGTTCTACAATCTGGCCGATGAGTATGGGTTCCTGATCTGGAACGATTTCTGGACATCCACGCAGAATTACAACATCGAGCCGCAGAATCCGGCGCTGTTTCTGAAGAACGCGCGCGACGTGATCCTGCGTTTCCGCAACCATCCGTCCATTGCGGTCTGGTGCGGCCGGAACGAGGGCGTGCCGCAACCGATCATCAACGACGGGCTCGCAAACCTCGTGCGCACGCTCGATGGCACGCGCTACTACTCGCCCAGCTCGAACGAAGTGGATTTGCAGGGCAGCGGGCCGTACAAGTATCAGGACCCGACGCTCTACTACACGACGCTGAACCACGGATTCTCCGTCGAGACCGGGTCGCCCTCGATGTCGACGCTCGAGTCGTTCGAGGCGTGGACGCCCAAGGCGGACTGGTGGCCGATGGACGACGTGTGGGCCTATCACGACTGGCATTTCATGGGGAATGGCGACATCCATCCGTTCATGGCGGAGATGCAGGCGAAGTTCGGCGCGCCCACCAGCCTTGCGGACTTCGAGCGCAAGGCGCAGATGATGGATTACGTCGACTACCGCGCGATCTTCGAGGGGATGAACGCGCATCTGTGGCAGCCGAACAGCGGCCGCCTGTTGTGGATGACGCAGCCGGCATGGCCCAGCAACATGTGGGAGGTGTTGAGCTACGACTACGACACGCAGTCGTCGTATTACGGCGAGAAAGAGGCGCTGCAACCGATCCATATCCAGCTGGATTTGGCGACGGACGCGGTGGAAGTGGTGAACACGACGCTCAACGCTCCCGGACCCTTGACCGCTACAGCAGATGTCTACTCGCTGGCGAACAAATTGCTGCTGCACCAGCAGGCGCCGGTGAATGTCGCAGCCGACAACGAAACCTCCCTGATGACGCTGAATCTGGCGTCGCTGGAACAGAACGCGACGATCCTGGTAGAGCTGAAGCTGAAGGACGCGAGCGGGCAGATCGTTTCGCGGAATCTCTACTGGCTGGCCGGCGAGAGCCGCGATTTCCAGCAACTGGCGCGGCTTCCCCAGGCGACGGTGAGCGCAACGGCAACGTCCGCGAAACAGGGTGATGAAATGGTCGTCACGGTGCATCTAAAGAACACCGGCAATGATGTGGCGCTTCAGAACAAGCTGACGCTGGTACATGCGTCGACGGGCCAGCGCATTTTGCCGGCGTATTACAGCGACAATTACGTGTCGCTGCTGCCGGGCGAGTTGGAGACGGTGACGATTGCGTATCCGGCAGGCGCGGATGCCGCTCCGGGGCTGACGTTGCGGGCGTTCAATCTGGCGCAGAGGAACATCGACGTGCCAGCGGCCAAATAGCTCTCAGAAGCTGGCCCCGCCCGCGTTCGGCTCGTTGCTCAGGACTTCCTTGCCGCCGCTGCGGCCGATGATGTAGACGGGCGAAGGGAGCGTCGGGGTCCGCGCGGAGGTGGTCCAGAGCCAGACGCGGTCCTGTCCGTTCCAGAGCGACGCAAGCTGCGCATCGGAGAGGAAAGGCGAATCGGCGGCAGGTATACCTCCGGGTTCGCCGACAACCAGCACCTGGCGCTCCAGATAAAAAACAAACGACGACGCGCTCTCAACGGTGTCGTTGACGACGATCACGTCCGACGGCTGCACCTCGGGCTTGATGGCTTCGGCGAGGATCTGCGAGGAGAGTACCGGCGAGAACGTAACGAAGGCCAGGTGCGCGGCGATCAGGATGGCCACGATCATGCCAGCGAGGAAGCAGTTGGCCATGCGCGCGTTGTCGCGCAGCCGGAAGATCAGGCCGGCTGTGACGCCCACCAGCAGTGCAGCCAGCGTGATGGCCAGCGGAACGCGGAAGGCTCCCATGGCGCGGTGCGTGAGGTTCAAAAAGTACGTGAAGAAGACCGGATGATGCGCGGCGCCGGGGCTGAGCAGCGTGGCGATATCCACGCCCGATCCGGGCACGGGTGAGGTGAAGAGGTAATACGCGTCGAGCGCCGCAGCGGCCATGCCGAGGAAGAAGAGGATCCACGCAGCGATGCGCCCGTGGTGGTGCGGCAGCGCTTCGTCGTCGGCCAGCCAGCCGCCGGCCAGCAGCGCCATGGGCGGCAGCGCGGTGATCAGGTTGTATTCGAGGCGCGCCGTAAAGCTGAACCCGATGAGGACGACGAGAACCCAGAGGACGCACAGCAGGCGCGCCTGGCAGCGAAGTTCGCGGCTGGACGAGTCGCAGGTGCGCAGGGCGCGCAGCGAGAATGCGGACCAGGGCACGATCCAGAGCAGGAGCAGCGGCCAGAAGATCCAGAGTGGAACGCGGCCGCCGGTCATGGCGGGCATCAGGCTGGCCAGATGCGCGTGGCCGGTCGCGATGCGCGCGGCGATGTGCTCCGGCAACAGCATGGCCAGAAAGAGCAGGACGGCGGGGATGGGGTACCAGCGCAGCAGGTGGCTCACCCGGCGCGTGAGAATGAGATAGAGCACGACGATGACGAGCGGAAAGACGACGCCGGCGATGCCTTCGGTGAGCACGCCCAGCGCGCAGCAGGCGGCAAAGCCGAGCGCGGTGCCCAGGCGATGCTTCTCCTGAGAGAGCGAGCGCCAGAAGCAGTTGATGGCCAGCGTGGTCCACAGACAGAGAAAGACGTCGCGCAGCAGCAGATGGCTGAAGAGAAAGACGCCATAGGACGTGATGAGCGCGAGCGCGGAGTAGAAGGCGGCGTTCGCCGCGTGGTAGAGACGGCGGCCCAGGGAGAACGTGGCGATGAAGAGGAACAGCGCGGCGATCGCGAGCGGCAGGCGCGCGGCCCAGTCGCTCACGCCGAAGATGCGAAAGCTGGCGGCGACGGTCCAGTAGAGGAGCGGCGGATGCTGCGCATAGCGGACGCCGTTGGCGTAAGGGGTGACCCAGTGGCCGCCGGTCAGCATCTCGCGGGCGATTTCGGCGGAGAGCGCGTCCTGCCCGTCGAGGAGCGGCGGCTGAACGAGCGTGATGGACGCGTAGAGCAGCGCCCAGAGGCCCAGCAACGGAAAGACAAACCGCTTCGCCGTGCGCAGGCTGGTCATTAGGGGAGATTATAGAGAAGCGCCGCGAGGCGTGTGGCGCGAAACCGACGCCGGGTGCCCCACATCTGCCCGGTGTTGGCAGATGTGGGAGAGCGCCGCCTTCGATACACTGCTTGCAGCCCATCGATGTCATCCCACCGTTCGCACCACCGCCTGCGCAAATTCCGATTCGAGCGCCCGCAGAAGATCGCGGCGCTGCTGCTGCTGATCCTGCTGGGCGAGTGCCTCTGGGTCAGCGCGCAGAGCTATCTCACGCAGACGGATTACCAGTACGCGCGCTGCGGGCGCGAGATCTGGGAACATCCGGAAGCGTTGCCGGGCTATTTCACCACCTGCGGCAACATCCACGACGGGACGCTCGCGTATCGCGCGGCGGGGCTGCCGCTGACGCTGGAACGAATGCTGGCCGGCAAGTCCTCGAAGGCCACGCCATGGGAAATGCGCCACGAGCTGACCAACATCAGCTTCCTGCTGCGTCTGCCGTTCATTCTCGCTGGCCTGGTGCTGGGCGCGTGCCTGTGGTGGGTGACGCGGCGGCTCTTTGGCAACGAAGGCGGCTACCTGGCGCTGGCGCTCTACTGCTTTCTGCCTTCGGTGGTGCGCGCGTCGACGGTGCCCAACAACGAGATCCTGGCGGCGCTGGGACTCTTTGCAGCGGTGTATCTGGCCATTGGCGTGGGACACGCCCTGCACGGCCCGCGGCGGAAGTGGCGGCCGCGCATCGTGCTGTTGACGCTCGCGCTGGGATTCACGGCGGCGGCGCATATTGCGGCCTTCGAGCTGGCGCTGCTGCTCCTGGTGATCTTCATGGCGTGGGTCGCGGAGGGCCGGCGATCGTACATTCCCACGCTGCTGATTGTCTGGGTGGTGGGCGGGCTGTTCCTGCTCTTCGCGTCGTATGCCTTCTCGCCGGACGCGTTCAGCTACGTCTTCCGCAGCGCTGCGGGACGGATCTGGTTCTCGATCAATGGGGCAGAATGGTTCTTCCGCAATCCGGCGAACGCGGCCTTCAGTGTGGCGCTCGCTGGGGCTTTGGTGCTGTATGCGGCGGCGCGGCGCTCGCGCTATTTCGGCAACACCACGCCGCTGATTGTGGGCGCGGTGCTGATGGTGCTCATGACGACGGGCGTTCAGTCGGAGATGTGGCTCTGGTCGCTGCCCTTCCTGGTGGCCTTTGTCGGCGGCGTCTTCGCCGACGCGCTGGAGTCGCGCTGGCGGAAAGTTTTCGTGGTGGCGACATGGGCCGTGGTGGTAGCTCAGGCAGCACTGTGCTGGGCAAGCCTGCCGGGATTGATCAGCTAGCTCGAGGAATAAACCACCGG
>JASHRH010000314.1 GCA_030037475.1 Acidobacteriaceae bacterium | reverse complement strand
TGCTGGTCTGGTTCAGAACGCCATCACTCTCGAGAATTCTCTCCGCATCAGCGCCGTCTCCATGCACGCCGGCGACGTCGATCTCTGATTTCCGCTTGAACGGCGCCCAATATTGCCGCTCGTAGCTGGAGACAAGTCGATTCGCTCTGGCATCGGGGCCTCGGTCTTTCCGCGCCGTGATGTTGTAGGCGCGACGCAGGCGGAGGGGGCTACGGCACCGCTTCCTGCTCCGCTTCCGTCTCCGCCTCTGCGGGCTCCGCGCCGTGCGCCGGGAAGAAGATACTGAACACGGTCCCGGTCGAGGTTCCCGATGCCCGGCTCCGCATTCGTACCCTGCCCTGATGCTTGCGGATGATCTGGTCGCTCACCCACAGGCCCAGCCCTGTGCCGGTCGCTTCCTTGGTAGTGAAGAACGGCTCGAAGACGTGCCGCTGTGCCTCCGGCGGGATGCCGCAGCCGCTGTCGGCAATCGTCACGCGCACGCCCTCGGTGTCGTCCTGGCGCACGGCCCGCGCGCGCACCATCAGCCGCCCGCCCTCCGGGGTCATCGCGTCCAGCGCGTTTGTGATCAGGTTGGCAAAGAGCTGCCGCAGCTCCCCGGCAAAGCAGAACAGCAGCAGGCTCTGCGGATAATCCCGCTCCACGCCCACGTGCGCCGTCTGGCTGCGCCCGGTGTGCAGCGTCAGCACGGAGTCCAGCAGCTCCGCGACATTGGTTATAGCCGGAAGCGTGGATTGTCGATAGAAGCGCAGCGTCTGCTGGGCGATCTCCGAGACCCGCGCCACCTCCTGCTGCGCCAGGTCGGCATAGTGCTCCGATGCCGGAGAGAGCGGCTCCTGCCGGATCAGATACAGCAGGTTCGTCACGGCCTCCAGCGGATTGTTGATTTCGTGGGCCACCGACGCCGCCAGACGGCCCGCCGCGGCAAGCTTTTCCGTTCGCCGCAGCGCCTCTTCCGAGCGTTTCTGCTCGGTAGTATCCACCAGGATCGCGCCCACCCAGCGCGTCGTCTCCGGATCTGTCCGCACCGGATACAGGTGCGCCAGCCAGCTCCGCGTGCGTCCGGGCGCTGTCTCCCACGCCAGCTCCAGGTTCCGCACCGGTTCGCCCGTTTGAAACACCTTCTCCAGGCTCTGCTCCAGCTTCGCGGCCATCGCCGGCGGCAGAATCACATCCGCGCCACGGCCCAGGTGCAGCGCAAACGAATAGGCGTCCATGTCCGCCAGAAACTGATTCACCCGCACGAAGCGGTACTTGCGATCGAAGAAAGCGAACCCGATGGGCGCGTTCGCCAGCATGGAATCCAGCAGGGCCAGTGTCTCATTCAGTCCCGCCCGCTGCTCCTGCATCGCCGCCACCATGCGGTTGAAAGCGATGGTCAGCTCTGCTGCCTCATTGGCTGACTTCGCTGGCAGCGGGAACGCTCCGGTATCTTCGGGATCCTGGATCAGCCGTCGCGTCGCCCGCGTCAGCGTGGCCAGTTGCCGCGTGATCGACTGTGCCAGAATGGCGGCGATTCCGGTGCAGCCGGCAAAAACGAAGAGCGACCACACCACCGTCATGCGCAGCAGCGAACTCAAATCCTGGCGATCCTGCTGCTCGTTCGGATAAATCCATGCCAACGCCTGCACCCGCCCTCCTGCGACGACGGGCGCTACCGCTTCCCAGTCGCTCGAGGAGGTGGCGAAGATCTCCGGCTCAGTCAGGTCGCGCAGGTAGGTTCTTTCTTTCGCGGAGAGCGTTAGCTGGCCCAGCGTCGTGGGATCGCTGCTGGCCATCGTCCGGCCCTGCATGTCGGTAATCTGCGCCGCATTCACGCTGGGCGCCTGCGCCGCTGTTACCACCACGGTCTGCAGGTCCTGGGAGTGATGATTCTGGATCGCCATGCCGCTTTCGGCGGACACCAGGTACGCCTGGTATTCCAGCCGCCGGCGCAGATGCTGCTGCAATTCGGCATGCTGCTGACGCACCAGCAGCACCGCGAAAATCCCCACCACGATCAGCTCGAACAGAATCAGCGCGCCCATCAGCTGGCCGCGGATTGTGCGTAGCACTGGAAACTTCATCATCCGTCCTGAACAGTTCCTTGCAGGTGCCCTGACCGTCGGAGAACTCCTCCGGCTCGGCTCTGGACGCGAGCCAGTTCCCCAGCGGGCAGGCCCAGCTTCTGCTTCAGATCGGCTGCGATCTGGCGCCCGTGAAAGCGCCCATTCTCAATGAAAATCTCGTTGGTCCGTTCGCCGGCGATGATCACGCCGGCCAGGTAAATGCCCGTCACATTGCTTTCCAGGCTCGATGGATCGCACGCCGGGCAACGATCTTCGCCCTCAATCCGCACCCCCAACGATTCCAGGAATGTGAAGTCCGGCCGATAGCCGGTCATCGCCAGCACCGCATCGTTGGGCAGGGTCAGCTCGCCCTGCGGTGTCGCCAGCGTTACCGTGTCGGGATCGATCCGCGTCACCGTCGTGTTGAAGTGCGCCGTGATCTCGCCGTTCCTGATGCGATTTTCGATGTCGGGCAGAATCCAGTACTTCACGTGCCGGTGCATCCCCGGCCCGCGATGCGCCAGCGTCACGCGCGCTCCATGCCGCCAAAGCTCCAGCGCTGCAATCGCCGCGGAGTTCTTGCCGCCGATCACCAGCACGTCCAGTCCGTAATACGGATGGGGATCGTCATAGTAATGCCGGACCTTGGGCAGATCCTCGCCGGGAATATTCATCAGGTTCGGCAGATCGTAATAGCCCGTCGCCACCACCACCTTCCGGGCGGTGTAAACCCGCGCGCGCCCGAATCGGTCGCGCGTGTGGACCTCGAATCGCAGATCCTCACCGGTCACCCGCTCTACGGCCTGGTACGGCCGCACATCCAGGCGATAGTGCTGCGCGACTTTCCGGTAGTACTCCAGCGCCTCATTGCGGGTGGGCTTGGCGTTGGGACTGGGAAACGGAATGTCGCCGATCTCCAGCAGCTCCGGCGTCGTAAAAAACGTCATGTGCGAGGGATAGTGAAAGAGCGAATTGCACAGGCAGCCCTTGTCCACCAGCGCGGAGCGGAAACCGGCGCGCTGCGCCTCGATGGCGCACGCCATGCCCGTCGGTCCGGCGCCGATCACGAGGACATCGAATGTCCCTGCCTGCTCCGCGGGAGTGCCCATCTACCTAGCTTAGACGATGCTCGCGGCCTCATGGGGGGCGGGCGCGGCGAACGCCTTCGGTTTACCCTAAAGGCAGGACAGGCACCCATCGATGGCGACTATTCGGCAGGAAGACCTCATCCAGAGCGTGGCGGACGCGCTCCAGTACATCAGCTACTACCATCCCGTGGATTACATCGCCTCGCTCGCCCGCGCGTATGAGCGCGAGGAGTCGCCGGCCGCGCGCGACGCGATGGCACAGATCCTCGTCAACTCGCGCATGTGCGCCGAAGGTCACCGCCCCATCTGCCAGGACACCGGGATCGTGACCATATTCCTCAGGATCGGCATGGACGTGCGCTGGGACGCCACCATGACCATCCAGGAGATGTGCGATGAAGGCGTGCGCCGCGCCTATCTGAACTCCGACAACACGCTGCGCGCCTCGATCCTTGCCGATCCGGCGGGAGCGCGCACGAACACCGGTGACAACACGCCCTCAGTCGTGTCGATTGAGATGATTCGCGGAGGAAACGTCGAGGTCACGGTCGCCGCGAAAGGCGGCGGCTCGGAAGCCAAATCGAAATTCACGATGCTCAACCCGTCGGACTCCATCGTCGACTGGGTGGTGAAGACCGTCCCCACCATGGGCGCGGGCTGGTGTCCGCCAGGCATGCTGGGCATCGGCATCGGCGGGACGGCGGAAAAAGCCATGCTCCTGGCGAAGGAAGCGCTGATGGAGCCGATCGACATGCGCGAACTTCTCGACCGTGGTCCGCGCAATCGCCTCGAAGAGATGCGCATGGAGATCTATGACAAGGTCAACAAGCTCGGCATCGGCGCGCAGGGCCTCGGTGGCCTGACGACGGTGCTGGATGTAAAGATCAGGGATTACCCGACGCACGCTGCCAATCTGCCTGTCGCCATGATTCCCAACTGCGCCGCCACGCGCCACGCGCACTTCGTTCTCGATGGCTCCGGTCCCGTGGCACTTAAGCCGCCCTCGCTCGAGGACTGGCCGAAGCTCACCTACGACGTGTCTTCTGCCCGGCGCGTCAACCTCGACACCGTCACGCGCGAAGAAGCCGCGACATGGAAGCCGGGCGAAGTCCTGCTGCTGCGCGGCAAGCTGCTCACCGGCCGCGACGCCGCGCACAAACGCCTCACCGAAATGCTCAACCGCGGCGAAAAACTCCCCGTGGATTTCACCAACCGCTTCATCTACTACGTCGGCCCCGTCGATCCGGTCCGAGAGGAAGTGATGGGCCCGGCCGGGCCGACCACGGCCACGCGCATGGACAAGTTCACCCGGCAGATGCTCGAGCAGACCGGCCTTCTCGGCATGGTCGGCAAAGCCGAGCGCGGTCCCGCCGCGGTCGAGGCCATCCGCGACCACCACGCCGTCTATCTGATGGCTGTCGG
>JASHRH010000030.1 GCA_030037475.1 Acidobacteriaceae bacterium | reverse complement strand
CAATATCGATGGAAACAACATCACGCTTTATAAGATCACGCTGCAGAATTCACCCATGTTCCACGTGACCTATCAGGGCAGCGGATTCACGGTTTGGGATATCAGGATCATCGCGCCCGGCGATGCACGCAACACCGACGGTATCGACCCCGGCCCCGCGCAAAATGTCACCATTACCGGCTCATACATCGGAGATGGCGACGATAACATCGCCCTCAAGCCAGGCGAACACTCTGGCGGCGGCGCTGCTTCCGACATGAGCATCCTCGATAACCACTTTTACGTCGGTCACGGCATGTCCATCGGCAGCCAGACGGCGGGGGGCGCTTCGAACATCCTTGTCCAGAACCTGGATTTCGACGGCGATCCCACCAACAGCAATGACACCGGCATCCGCATTAAGTCGGAATCGAGCAACGGAGGTTTGGTCAGCAATGTGACCTACGAACAGATCTGCATGCAGAACGTCGCTTCGCCGATCCAGTTCAATCCGTTTTACGACTCGACCACCGGCACGGACTATCCGCAGTTCCAGAACATCACGCTCTCGAACGTCACAGTGCTGACGGCGGGCAAAATTCTGCTGGAGGGATACAGCTCCACCTACCCTCTAGGCCTGACGCTCGACAATGTAAACTTCTCGTCGATCTCCAGCAACGACGTCGCCGCGGAGGACGCGAATGTCACGCTCGGACCCGGGCCGGTGAACATCTCGGCGTATATCACAGGCACCGATGTGAATCTGACCAACGACATTTCCGATCCCTCGGAATCGCCGTACACCTGCTCCGCATCCTCTTTCCCGCTGCTGGCGCCGGAGTTCTTCGCGAGCGGCAGCCAGCTTGCGCCGGGACAGCCCGTCACGCTCACGGCTATCCTGGAGCCGGTGCGCGAGCCGAACTGGGAGTCCACGGCAGGTCAGTACTCCTCCACCAGCGCCTACTATCCCGTGGAACCTACCGGCACGGTCACCTTCTACGATGGCTCCTCTCAGGTGGGCCAGGTCGCGCTTGGCGGCAATACGGACATCGCATCGGTCACCCTGAACAGCGAAGATGCGGGATCGCACAGCTATACCGCCGTCTATTCGGGCGACACGAATTACCAGGGGTTGACCACCGCAGCGGTTTCGGTCAACGTGGCCGATCTGCCTACCAGCGCATCGCTCACCGCGTCTCCCACGCAGGCGGCCGCAGGCAGCTCTATCGATCTCACTGCCACAGTGACCTCGAGCGCGGGTGGCACGCCCACCGGGACGGTTGAATTCCTCGACGGCACGACCGAGATCGGCATGGCTTTGCTGAACGCAGGCGTAGCAACTCTGACTACGAGCATCCTGCCTCCGGGCTCCGATAGTCTGACCGCTGAGTACCAGGGCGACACAGATTATGCCGCATCGACCTCCGCCGTGCAGGTTGTCAGCATCGGCACAGCCGCCACGACGACTACCCTGACCGCGTCCTCTGCGTCAATCGTAGTCGGACAGTTAGTCACGTTCACCGCCACGGTCAGCAGCAACACGGGCACGCCCTTCGGCACAGTCACGTTCCTGGACGGCTCTGCTGCGCTGGGCACTGGGACGCTGAATGCCGGCGTGGCCACCTTCTCCACATCCATGCTTGCCATCGGCGGCCACAGTATCACAGCAGCTTATGCCGCCTCGGCAGACTACGCTGCCTCGACATCTCCGCCGCTTAGTGTCACCGTGTCGGCCATCCCCACCACACTATCTCTCACGACTTCCGCTTCGGTCATCAACGCCGGCCAGACCGTCACGCTCACTGCAACGCTGACCTCACCCGATGGTATGCCCGCCGGAGCGATTACATTCCTGGACGGTTCCACCACATTAGGAACTGCGGCAGTGAATGCCAGTGGAGTCGCAACCTATACGGCTGCTTCTCTCGCGGCCGGCAGCCACAGCCTCACCGCGAATTACGCTGCCTCCGGCAGCTTTGCCGCATCTTCTGCCTCGCCTGTGACCGTCGAAGTACAGAACTTCACGGTTTCCGCCAGCACCTCCAGTCTCAGCATTGCGCCCGGCGGCAGCGCCAGCACCACGCTCACATTTACCAGCGAAGGGGGACTTGCCGGAACGATCAACTACAGTTGCACCGGTCTCCCGGCGTGGATGTCCTGCAGCTTCAGTCCGTCCTCAGCCACATTGAGCGGCAGCACGGCGAGCACGGTTCTCACGATCTCGGTTGCGTCCACAACCAGCGCCTGGGTCCTGCCACTGCTTTCCCTCCTGGCGCTTCTGCCTCTGGCTCGCGCGCGCAGGCGGCGCTGGCTGGCACTGGCTACGGCCGCGCTGGGTGTCGGCCTCAGTGTCGCATCACTCACTGGCTGCAGCGGCGGTTCTTCCTCCACAACAGGCTCTCAGCCACCGCCTGCTGGACCGCAGACGGCTGTGGTCACCGCTACCACAACAACCGCCGCAGGCACCCTCAGCAGCACGGCGCAGATCGCGGTGACGGTCCAGTAGGCTCGTCTCGAGGTGGTTTAACAACCGATTTTCCACCCTCCTGACGATTCGAACGTCATCAAGCGGCAGACGTGAGATCCATACTTCCGTTTCCTCTTTCCTCCCGAATGGCGTTGGCCGCCGTTCTGCTGCGCGGCGAAGCTGGCCTTCGTGCTGGCTTCGGGCTTACGCGTTTCGATTAGTATTCATCGCTGCGGCGGTCTATCTGCCTATAAATTCAGATGGTTGCAGCAAGGCCTGGGCGCTCGCCGATCTCCGGGTTCTCCCCGCTGTGACCGCAATCACCGCATGCCCCTCCAGCCGCTCGTACCATCCTCGACGGTCTCTGGGAATTTCCTGAGGTAGCACAGGGAGTGATGGCTGGGTCGCCAGGCCAAATTGACCTGGCCGCAGGAAAGCGAAAGAGCGCTCAGCATCCAACCGCAGCATGGCTGGTTTGCTCCGCCAGAGGAGGCATGAATTATGTCCACAACCGGGCTACAGCATGAGCTTTTGCTGGCGCGTCGCATGGGCCACCTTGGCACCGAGACTGCCTTTGAAGTCCTGAGCCGAGCGAAGGCGCTGGAACGGCAAGGCAGAAAGGTCGTCCACCTGGAAATCGGCGAGCCCGATTTCGATACGCCACCCAACATTGTCGATGCGGCAGTGACCGCGCTGCGCGGCGGATGGACGCATTATGGCCCTTCCGCCGGGCAACCCGAATTGCGTCTGGAGATTGCCCGGTATGTGAGCCGAACCCGCGGCGTTGAGGTCACTCCGGAGGAAGTCGTTGTTGTGCCCGGCGGCAAGCCCATCATCTTTTTCTCCATGTTGGCGCTGATCGACGAAGGCGACGAGGTGATCTACCCCAATCCCGGCTTCCCCATTTACGAGTCAATGATCGAGTACGTCGGCGGTAAGGCCATCCCGGTCCGGCTGCGGGAAGAACGCAACTTTGCGATGGATGTGGACGATCTGGCTTCCCTGATCACCGATCGCACAAAGCTCATCATCCTGAACTCGCCGCAGAACCCCACCGGGAGCGTGCTGTCGCGGCGCGACATCGAACGCACCGCCGCATTGATCGGAGACCGCAACATCATGGTGCTCTCGGATGAAATCTACAGCCGGCTTCAGTTTGAAGGCGAACCTTTCTCGATCCTCTCGGTCCCCAGGATGCGCGAGCGGACGATCCTTCTCGACGGCTTCTCCAAGACGTATGCCATGACAGGATGGCGCATCGGCTACGGCGTGATGCGCAGCGATTTGGCGGCGCACATCACGCGGCTCATGACGAATTCCAATTCCTGTACGGCCAGCTTCACGCAGATGGCCGCGGTCGAGGCGCTGCGCGGAGACCAGAGCGCTGTCGAGCGCATGCGCTCGGAATTCGAAAGACGCAGCCGGACGTTCGTCGAGGGGCTGAATA
Organism: Acidobacteriaceae bacterium; assembly: GCA_030037475.1. Lineage (GTDB taxonomy): Bacteria > Acidobacteriota > Terriglobia > Terriglobales > Acidobacteriaceae > Palsa-343. The sequence continues at coordinate 4,125 of JASHRH010000030.1, read as the reverse complement.
GGATCCCGGGCTTCTCGTGCCTGATGCCGCACGGCGCCTTCTACGTCTTCGCCAACATTACTGGGACAGGCTGGAAATCGAAGCCTCTTGCCGACACGCTGCTCGATCAGGCGGGAGTCGCCGCTTTATCCGGCACTTCGTTTGGCCAGTATGGCGAAGGCTATCTGCGATTCAGCGTAGCCAATTCCATCGAGGTGCTGCGCGAGGCGCTCGATCGGATCGGGCGCTGGGCCAGAGAGAATTTGTAACAGAGAAATGAGGACAGCCATGGCTCTCAGGGACTCCGGTACGGAGAAGATCATTCGTAGCTATTCCATCCCGGAGCTCGAGGCCATGGCCGCCCTGATGCGCGGTTACAATCTTGTGGCTCTCTGCGCAGCTGGTTCCGGACATGCCGGCGGCACTCTGTCCATCATGGATATCGCAGCGGCGCTGTATCTGCATGCTGCTGAGCACGATCCGGCGAACCCCTCCTGGCCGGATCGCGACCGCATCATCTGGTCTGCGGGTCACAAGGCGCCTGCGCTCTATGTGGCGCTGGGAGCATCCGGCTATTTCCCTCTCGATGACGTCGTGACTTTGCGCAAGCTCGGGTCGCCCTTTCAGGGGCATCCGCACTGGCTGAAGCTGCCGGGCGTCGAAATCTCCACCGGGTCGCTCGGTCAAGGCCTCAGCATCGCGACCGGCATGGCGCTCGCGGCGAAGATGGACGGCCAGTCTCACAGGATCTTTTGTCTGATGGGAGACGGCGAGCAGCAGGAAGGCCAGGTGTGGGAAGCCGCCATGGAGGCAGGCCACTTCCATTTGGACAATCTGATCGCCATCGTTGACTGCAATCGCCTGCAGATTGACGGGTGGGTGAAAGACGTGATGCAGGTTGAGCCGCTGGAAACCAGGTACGCAAGCTTCGGCTGGCGGACGCTGCGCGTCGACGGCCACGACATGCGGCAAATTGTGGAAGCCCTGGACAAAGCGAGGAGCATGACCGGCGATCCCGTCGTGATCCTGGCTGAGACGACCAAAGGCAAGGGCGTCAGCTTCATGGAGGATCAGGCGGCCTGGCATGGCAAAGCGCCAAACCGCAGGGAGCTGGATACGGCGCTCGGCGAACTTGGGCTGACGAAGAAGATCCCCGTGGATCGGCTGCTGGAGGGCGCGGCGAAGTTTCAGCGTGAGGTCGATCGCGAGCTTCGTGACGGGATGCCGCATTTTTCGCGTGACTATTGGTGGAATGCGGGCGAAACGATGAAGGTCACAATGGAGCCCACGCGGAAAGGGTTTGGGCAGTCGCTGGCGAACAATGGTGGCGATGAGCGCATCGTCTGCCTGGGTCTCGATATCTCCGCCTCAATCACCATCAGCGACTTCTACAACGGCAAGCCGGAGCGCCTGAAGCGATGGATCAGCATGGGAATCGCGGAACAGTCGGCAACCTCGGCTGCTGCGGGTCTGGCCCGGGAGGGCAAGCTGCCCGTGCTCGGCTCCTATGCCACCTTTTCCGCGGCTCGCAACCTCAACCAGATTCGCGTCTCTGTTTGTTACTCCAGTCTGAACGTTCTGATCGCCGGCGCCCACGGCGGCGTTTCCGTCGGTCCTGACGGCGCGACTCACCAGGCGCTTGAGGATCTCTTCGCCATGCAGGGCCTGCCCAACATGGCTGTCGTCGTCCCCTGCGACGCGATCGAGACACGCAAAGCCACGGATTACCTCCTTCTGTAGCATCAGGGCCCCAAATATATCCGCTTTGCTCGCGAAGCGACGCCGGTGGTGACCAGCGAGGAGACGCCGTTTGTCTTCGGGCGCGCCAATGCGATTCGGATGCGCCGCGAAGCGCCCAGCTTTGCGGAGAGCTTTGAAATCCAGCTGGCGGAGACCTGCCGGGATGAGGGCGAAGACCTGACCATCATCGCCCTGGGGCCGATGGTGGCCGAGGCCATGCGCGCGGCCTTCATCCTGAAGCTGGAATATGGCTGCGAAACGCGGGTTCTGAACCTGCACACGCTGAAACCGATCGATACGGAAGCTGTCCTTCGCGCTGCGCAGGAGACGGGCGTGATCGTGACGGCTGAGGAGCATCAGATTGGAGCCCTGGCCTGGAGAGTCAGCGGTGTCCTCATGGAGAACCCGCGGCTGTACGGCATTCCGGTAATCACCGGCGCGATTGGAGTCAAGGACCGCTTTGGCGAATCGGGTGCTCCCTGGGAGCTGGTGAAGGAGCTGGAGGTCAGCGCTGAGCACATCGCCATGAAGGCTCTGGAGCTGATGGCGGTGAAGAAAGAGCACGTTGCTCGATCCGTCGGGGCGTTGTAGACCGGGGGGCGAGGGATCCGGATGCGGTCGGAGCACCAGGCCCGGCGGCGACCGCCAGCCTGGCATTGCGGATCGCATTCCGGATGAAGCGCAGGAAGTTCCTGCGAGCTGAGGTTTACGAATTGCTCTCGAGAATGGCGGACAGTCCTGGCAGATCGAGGACTGTGATCCTGTGTGCATCGACCTGGATCAGGCCTTCAGCCTGGAGGCGCATGAGATTGCGGGAAACAAGCTCGCGTACGGTCCCGAGCTGGTGCGCGAGGTCCTGATGCGTGCCGGGAAGCTGGAATTCGATGGCGCCGTCGGACCGCTTTCCTTCGGTTTGCGCAAGGCGAACCAGCGCGGAGACGAGGCGCTGGCGCACGGTGGCGAAGGAAAGCTCTTCGATGATGCCGACCAGCCGCCGCAGGCGGGCGCCGACGACGGCGAGCATCTTCAGAGAGACTTCCGGGTGATCGAGGCAGAAGCGGCGGAAATTGTCGCGGGAGATGAAGAGAATCTGCGAGTCTTCGACCGCGGTAACGGATGCCGGATAGGGACCGCCGTCGAAGACCGGGAGTTCCGCGACAGAGCCACCGGGACCTTCCACGGCCAGCATCTGCTCACGGCCGTTGGGCGAGCTTTTGAAGATGCGCAGCTTGCCGCTGGCAATAATATGCAGGCCTTTGCAGGTGTCGCCCTCGGAAAACAGCAGCTCTCCCTGGGCAACGCGCCGGCGGACCGCATGAGCAGCCAGGAGGCGAAGCTCCTCGGGTGTCAGGCCGGAGAAGAGTGAGACAGCGGCGAGAGCCGAGACGACGTTTCCTTCGGGCATCGGGTAAATTGTAGCCGGACGTCACGATGTGTGACTTTTGTCGCAGCATCCTGGGGCGGCGATCCGTAGATTCGTGTCAAGGAGATTCCCTTATGAGCACCCCTGAGACGACGGTTCGCGATATCGCCCTCGAGCAGCCGGCGGCGATTCGCATCTTTGAGAAGTTTGGCATCGACTATTGCTGCGGCGGGCGCAAGGCGCTGGCTGAAGCCTGCGAGGAGCGCTCTCTGAATGTGGACGCGGTGCTGGCGGCGATCGCGGATGCGGAAGAGGTGCATCAGCCCGCTTCCCGCGACTGGGCCACCGCGACGCTCGAGGACCTTTGCCGGCACATTGTGGACAAGCATCACGCGTTTATCCGCGCAGAACTGCCGCGCCTGCTCCAACTGGCGCAGAAGGTGGTGTCGCGGCATGGAGAGAGCCACCCTGAGCTGGGACAAATCCAATGTCTGGTCGAGTCGACGGGAGAAGAACTGCTGCAGCACCTGAATAAGGAAGAGGTGGTTCTCTTCCCGTACATCGCGAACCTGGAGCGGAACGTGGCGAATTGCGGGCCGCAGCCGCTGGGCTGCTTTGGGTCGGTGCGGAATCCGATCTGCATGATGATTGCTGAACACGATGCGGCTGGCGAAGCGTTCTCCGAAATCCGAAAGCTGAGCCAGGACTTTACCCCGCCTGAGGGGGCGTGCCCAACATATTGCGGCTTTTATGCGGCGCTGGCGGATTTCGAGCGGGATCTGCACCGGCATGTACATCTGGAAAACAACGTCCTGTTTCCGCGAGCGATCGAAATGGAGGAGAGCTGCGGCTGAGCCTGGCAGGTTCCGGCGGCTTTCGCGAGAATGGGGCTGGAGGTTTCCTGAATGGCGGTACAAATTGGCGCGAAGCTCGATGCCGGGTTCGACGATCCGCTGGGCATGCTGAAGGATTGCCATCGGCGAATTGAGAATTTTCTTCGGGTGCTCTGCCAGGTGGCGGAGGGCCGGCAGAAAGGCACGCTC
>JASHRH010000313.1 GCA_030037475.1 Acidobacteriaceae bacterium | reverse complement strand
CACCGACGAGGTCCTGCGGGCGGCAGCCCTGCGCACGCAGAGCACGGATGGAGAGCGCGTCATGACGCTTGGCCAGGCGCTGGCCGCGATCATCGAGGACCAGCGGGCAGTGATACCAGCGCGGAGGTTCCCAGCCTAGGGCGCGGTAGATGAGAATTTGGCGAGCGGTGGAGAGGAGCAGGTCCGCGCCGCGGACGACTTCGGTGATCCGCATGGCGTGGTCGTCGGCAACAACCGCGAGCTGGTAGGCAGGGACGTCGTCGCGGCGCCAGACGGGGAAATCGCCGAAATCCTGACCGGCGACGAAGCGCTGCGGGCCGAATTGGCCGTCCTCGAACTCGATCGCTTCGCCATCGGGGACGCGGAAGCGCCAGTTCATCCCGGCGGGCAAGTCGCAGCCGGCAGGAGGCGGCGAGCCAGGAGCGGGGCGGCAGGTTCCGGGATACAGGGGAGTCTCGTCGGCTTCGAGGCGGGCCGCGGATTGACCCAGGCGTGGGGCGGACTCGTGCGGCGCCTCCGCGATCCGGGCCAGTTCGCGTCGGGAACAAGCGCAGGGATAGAGAACGCCGGCGGCGAGGAGCTGAAGCCAGACGGCAAGATAACGATCGCGTCGCCGACTTTGCGCGTAGGGCGCGAAGGAACCGCCGACGTCCGGGCCTTCCTGCCAGCGAATGCCGAGCCAGCGAAGATCCTCGAACATGGCTACGGCGAAGTCGGGCCGGGAGCGGTGAGGATCGAGGTCCTCGTTGCGGAGAACAAGCGTGCCACCGGCGTGGAACGCGCGGAGGTATGCAGTGAAGAAGGTGCGCGCGTGCCCGAGATGGAGCAGGCCGGTGGGTGAGGGCGCAATGCGGCCGCGATAGGTCACGGTACAGAGTACAGCGTACAGGGAGCAGGGGCAGTAGCCAGCGGCCGGCGATTCGCTCGTTTCCTTAGGCGGCGCGGCGGATGGACGCAGCCATTTCCAGGTCCTCGCGGGCTTCGCGGGGAGCGAGGAATTCGAGCGGGCCGGAGCGGGGTGTGGGATGAAGCAATTCGAGGAGCAAACCGCAGCCCAAGCCGAGCCAGATGGCCGCGAAGATGCCGGGGGCGCGCCAGGCGTATCCCGCACCGAAGCGTGCGCCAAGCTGGAGCGAGGCGAGAGCCACGGCGAAGGCGAAGGCCGCGAGCGGGACCGTCAGGATGGCGGCGGCCAGGGCGGGCAGCAGCCACCACGCGAAGGCGACCACCGGCAACAGCAGCAGAGCAAGAGGAGCGAGCCATGCAGGCGAAAAACACCCGCGATGGCGGGTCATCAGGCGCAGCCGGGCGCGCCCTTGGCGCTGCATGTCGCGAAAGAGCAGGCCTACGTGGGCGCGCGGCTGATCGTGCACGGTCAGGCGGGGATCGGCGAAGGCGGTGATGCCGGCCTGACGCACGCGGGTATTCAGATCCAGATCCTCGCAGGCATCGAAGGACTCGTCGAAGAGGCCGATGCGCTCGAAAAGTTCGCGGCGATAGGTGGCGCCGCCACGCACAGGGTCGATGAGGCCGGAGTGAGACGGATCGCAGGGAAGCGGATCGTGGCCCAGCCAGGAGGCGCGCGCCTGGGCGATGACTTCGCCGGTGTCGGTGGCGGCGGGCGCAAGCAGTGGGTGGGGACGGCAGAGACACCCGACGCGGGTGCGCTGGAGCAGGGCAACCGAGTCTTCGATGAGATTGCGCGAGGGGACGGCGCAGTGGCCGTTGAGAAAGAGGATGATGTCGCCGTGGGCGGCTCGAAGGCCAATGTTGCGGCCGGCGCTTGAATGGAGTTTGGGATTGTCGAGGACGCGGATGGAAGTGGCGCGACCGGAGAAGCGGCGGCGAACGAGATCGGGAGTGCCATCGGTGGAGCGGCCGTCGACGACGAGGATTTCATAGCAGTCGGGCGGATAATTCTGGGCCAGCAATTGATCCAGCAATCGCGGCAGCATGGCCCGCTCATTACGGACCGGAATGATGACAGACACGAACGGCAGCATCGAGAGATCGCTCCCAATTGCTTCGATGCGGGAGCGGGGACGGGGGTCTCCACCAGCGGTTCAACATACAATACGCGGGGGTTTGGAAGCTAGTCCGACCACGGTGCCGGATGCCGTTCCCAGCGGTGATGGCGCAGTTTGGCCATCAGAGCCGGATCGAGGGGACCGGCGTCGCTGAGGTCGAGATTGGAGCGGACGTGCTCTGCCTTCCTCATGCCGACGATGATGGTGCTGACGGCGGGCTCGGCAAGGATGAAGCGGAGAGCGGCGTCGGGCAACGAGAGGCCGGCGGGGAGGTCGGTGCGGAGACGGTCGACGCGGTCGAGAGTTTCGCGCAGATTTTTGGGGTTAAAGTAACGGGCGCGCCAGTCGCCTTCGGGAAAGACGGTATCGCGGGTCATTTTGCCGCCGAGGGAGCCTTCGTCAAGGGGAACGCGGGCGATGACGCCGACGTTGTGCTCGCGGCAGACGGGAAAAAGCCGATCTTCAGGGTTCTGATCGAAAACGTTGTAGATGACCTGGACGGCGTCGATCAGACCGGTGCGGATAGCGCGAATGCCGTTCTCCGGTTCCCAGCGGTTGAGGCTGAGGCCGAAGGCGCGGATGATGCCATCGTGTTTGAGCTTTTCGACCGTGCTGCGGAATTCGGGATGGCCGGTCCAGGCGTCCTGCCAGACGTGGAACTGGAGGACATCGATGGTGTCGACGCCAAGGGCGCGGCGGATACGATCGGCGGAGTCGAAGACGTGATCGGGCGGGAAGACGTTGTTGTAGTCGGCATTGGGCGCAGCCGGCCACTGACGATTCTTCGGAGGGATTTTGGAGGCGGCGTAAAGACGCTTGCCGGGGTTCGCGGCAAGGATACGCCCGAGGAAGTCGTCGCTTTTGCCTTCGCCATAGGCCCAGGCGGTGTCGAAGAAATTGCAGCCGAGATCGACGGCGAGCTGGAGGGAGCGGAGAGATTCAGCGTCGTCGGAACCGCTCCAGCCGCTCATGCCCCAGAGGCCGCAGGCGATCTCGCTGACTTTGAATCCGGTTTTGCCCAAGGTGCGGGTGCGCATGAGAACAGGGTACAGAGAATCGGGTGCAGAGGATAGGGAGCGGAGTGCAGGATTCGTGTGTTCCCGCTTCTGCCAAAAGAAGGCAGAAGTGGGGCATCCGGAGGGGACAGGTTCAGGCGCGGCGGACGGCTCGCTTTTTAACGGCGTAGATCGCGGCAAAGTAGACGACGTAACTCAGAGCGAAGAGCGGGCCGGCAATCTTCATGTTCAGCGTGATGGCAAAGAAGAGCGAGCCGAGCGCGAACATCCAGAACATCGACTCGCCGAGGAAAGCCTGGCCCCATCGGGGACACGCGCCGGAAGCTTCGAGGCACGGGTGCAGCGACGGGATCAGGCGCGGGACGGCCGCAAGATACCGCAGATAGCCGTCGCCCTGGGATTCGCGCAGGCTGGCCTCCTCGCGCAGGATCAGACGATGGTCGAAGAGCGCCATGGCCAGGACCATGAACGACATGCCCATGCGGCTGGCAAAGAAACCGCAACCGAGAGCGAGGAAGAGGTTGGCGAAGTACAGCGGGTTGCGGGTGTAGCGGTAGGGGCCGTCGGCGACGACGCGGTCGGAATGCTGGCGCATGTCGTGAACCACTTCGGTGTGCAGCCAGGAGGTTGCCCAGGTGCGGTACAGGGCCGCGCCAGCGATGAGCAGAGTGGCGATGCCGAAAATGAGCCGCATGAGGTTATTGCCGGCGGCGCTGTTGGGGTCGATGGCGGGGGCAAACAGATGCAGAAGGGCTTCGCCGACGTTGACGCGATCGACGCTGTACAGGAAGAACCCCAGGAAGAAGATGAGGCCGAAGATCCAGAAACGGTATTTAAATTCAAACTGGGTCGCGCGCATGGGGGTCGGTTCCGGACAGGATAGCGCAAGCAGGTCCCACTCTGTCGCTGAAAGCAGCGACAAGGGTGGGAACCTGAGAAGCGTGCGGGTCAGTTGCTGTTCGTATCGTCGGGGCGGCGATGCAACGTCGGCTGATCCGTATTGTTGCCGTTGCCGTTGGTGTCGCTGACGCGGCGCAACGAAGGCCGGTTCGTATTCTTCTGCAGGAGCCGGCGTTTGTTCTCAATGCGCGCCAGGCGAGCCTTCACCTCGTTGAACTCCGAGGTGGTGACGAGGTATTCGTCCCGGGGCGGCAGAATCGTGGCGATTTCCTTCTCGCTGGCCAGAATGCGATCCGGCGTCTGGGGGTGGTCCTCAAAGACTTTCGCCACGGCGCCGGGCTTCTGCTTTTCCAGGTTTTCGATTTTCTCAAACATGCTCACCAGGCCCATGGGATCGTAGCCGGCGCGGTACATGTACTGGATGCCGAGGTAATCGGCCTGGGCCTCGAATTCGCGGGAAAATTCAAGGAAAGTGATGGGAATGAGGAGCTGAGCGCCCTCATAAATGCCATAGCCGGTCCAGGTGTAACCGGTCATCATGATGAGCGGGACCATGCCGATCTGAGCGTAGTTGGCGCGGGTCATTTCGCGGGCGGCATGGTGGGCGCAGACGTGGGCCGTCTCATGAGCCATGACGCCGGCAAGTTCGTCCTCATCGTCGGCGGCCAGGATGAGGCCGGAATCGACATAGAAATAGCCGCCGGGCAGGGCGAAGGCGTTGATGACGTCGGAATCGACGACCTTGATGGTGAAGGGCACCTTGCAGTCGGAGTTGCGGACAATGTTCTGGCCGATGCGATTGATGTACTCGGTGACGACGGGATCGGTGATGAAGCGGGTGCTGCGATCGATCTGGTCGGCGTACTGTTTCCCCATGCGGATTTCGGATTCGGTGGAATACCAGTTGCCCATACCGCGGCAACCGATGCAGCGGGAACCGACGGCGCTGACATCGTCAATGCTGCCCTTCCTGACATCAGGCATCTGCCCGTCGGGCAGAGGCTGGACCTGCTTGTAGGGATCGACGCTGGGATCGAAGTTCGGCTGCGGCTGCGCTTTCGCTTCTTCTTTTTTGTCGTTCTTATCCTTCCTGTCGGCCTTGTCCTTCTTCGCTTCCTGACCCTGGATCTCGGGCTGGGAGGTCTGTGTCTCGGGAATCTCAGCCGGGGCGCTCACGCCGGGCTGGCTCGATGGCTCCTGAGGAGCACAGATATCGCCGCCGTCCGAGGCCCGGCGATGGAGGACGGGGCCTGAGCAGTCCTGGCTGGAAATCGTGGGGCTGGAGGGAGCGGGCTGGGTCGAATTCTGCCCGTAAGCACAAGCAACGCAAAGCGCCAGAGGCGCGCAGACCAAAATGCTGAGGAAGTTTTTCCGGGTGGGCATGGCAAACCCTCCTCCCAGGGGAAGGGACCCTTGCAGGTTAGACGTAGTATGCGCCAGGAGTGTCGCCGTTGTCTTGCCGGAAATTTGAGGCGCGTAAGGGTTAGGAGTGGCGAGGCACGGGCGGCGGCCCAGGTTCTAATACCTCGCCACAGGTTGATCCGGACGCAGGTCAGTTGACCTGCTGGAGACGGTCAATGAGCTTCTGCGCGAGGCTCTCGCCGGATTCCGACCAGAGAAGACGCGTAGAGATTCCGCCGCTTTTCTGGATGCCGTCGGTGAAGGCGACAAGGCGCTCGACATTCTGCTGGACGCGGGCGATGGCGTCCTTATCCAAATCCATGTCTTCATAGAGAAATGGCGCATCGAGTCCAAAATCCACGCGGATGTGGCCATTGGTTTCGTAGGCGCCTTCGTCAAACTGCGGACCGAAACCGATGATGCGGACGGTGCGGGGTTCCTGACGCCACATGGTGTCAAAGCCGGCGGCCTGCTCGGGAACCCAGAGTTCCCAGATCAGCTCGAACTCCCAGGCGTAGTCCTCGTGAGCATTCTCCATCGCGGCGGCAATGACGGCACGGGACGCGGACTCCTCGTCCTCAGCTTCATTGCGGTAGACGCGCTGCCAGATGGGAGATTCGTTCCAGGAGATGGGATAGACGGTGGCGGCGGAGACGCGCGAGGACCCGCCAGCGGCGGCGAACTGCTCCATGACTTTCTCGAGCGCGCCGGGAAGAGCGTCGAGGCGGAAGTTGGGGTACCAGAGGCTGAGGTAGAGCTGGTCCACAGATACAGGTTACTCGATGCGTTCGTGGCGGTAGCCGGCGGCGGTGAGCGCCTGGACGATTTCCTCGATGTGCTGGACCCCGCGGGTTTC
>JASHRH010000312.1 GCA_030037475.1 Acidobacteriaceae bacterium | reverse complement strand
ATCGGCACGGCTCTCACGGCGATTCTGAATTCGGGCGCCTTCAAAACATTCCTGTCAGATTTTTCCTGCGTCCTGCACGCTGCGTCCTGCACAGGCGGCGCTCATGGGCTGGAACTCTTCGCCCACCCACGCGGTGAACGCGTCGCTCGACTGGCCGCGACCCAGGAAGGCCCGCACGATTTCCTGGCCCGGCATCGATCCGCCCGGCTCCAGCACGGCGCGCCGGTAGCGCATGGCGACCGGCGAATCGAGCAGCGCCTCGCGCGGAAACTGGCTGAAGAAGTCCAGCGCAATCACCTTGTCGAAGAGGTAGGTGTAGTAGTTCGACGAGTAGCCGGTGAGGTGCGTGAAGCTCGCGTACATGCGGTTGCCATCGATCCAGGCATACGGCAGGAAGCGCGCGTAGAGGCTGCGCATCAGCTCGTCCGGATCGAGCACAGATGGATCGACGGCGTGGGTCTTCAGCGAAAACGTCGTGTAAAAGAGCTGCGTTCGCACCCAGTCTGCGCGGCCGAAGGCGCCGGCGCGATTCATCCGCAGCACCAGCTCGGCGGGAATCGGCTCGTTCATCTCGTAGTGATGCGCGAAGCCGGCCAGCAGGCGCGGATCGCGGAAGAACTCTTCCAGCATCTGCGAGGGAACCTCGACAAAGTCGCCTTCCGTGGAGATGCCGCTGACGCCGGCCCACTCCTGGCGGCCGCCGAGCAGCGCGTGCATCAGGTGGCCGAACTCGTGGAAGAAGGTCACCACGTCGGAGTACTGCATCAGGCCAGGACTGCCGTCTTTCGATTCCGGGAAATTGCAGATCAACGCGGCCTCCGGCAATCGGCGCCCGCGCATGCCGGGCACCAGCGGGTGCGCGGAGAACCACTTGTCCTTGCCCTCGCGCGGATGCATGTCCAGGTAAAAGCGCCCGGTGAGCTCTGTCCCATCCCAGACCTCCCACGCGCTTACGGAGGCGCTCCAGACGTCCGGGTTCTCAATGCGGCGGAAATTGACCTGGAAGAGCCTTTCCGCGGTCGCCAGCACTCCGGCTTCCACGCGCGCGTAGGGAAAATACGGCCGCACTGACTGCGAATCGAACTCGAAGGCCGAGCGCCGGTACTGCTCCAGCCAGTAGCCGCGGCTGGCCGCATCGATCTGCCGCAACTGCGGCTCGATCGTCTGCGCGAAGCTGAGCAGCATCGCGTATTCCTTCTCCGCACCAGCCCGGCTCGCCTCGTCAAGATCGTCGAGGAACGCCTGCATGTTCGCTGCCGACTCCATCATCTGGTCCGCCGTGGCCAGGTCCGCCCAGTGTGCGAAGCCCAGGATCGTCGCCATCTCCTGGCGCACCTTCAGGAGATCGAGCAGCACCTGGCGGTTCGCGGGATATGCCCGCGTCTGATAGGCCAGAAACATGCGACGCCGGAGATCGGCGGAGCGCGCAAAGGTCATCACCGGCATGTAGTCAGGGAAATCGGTGGTCAGGACAATCCTGCCGTCTTCGTTCGGCGGATGGGCGGCGAGAAAATCCGGCGGCAAGCCCTCCAGCTCCGCCCGGTCCTTCACCTCCACGCGATGGCCGCCCTCCTGCACGTTGCGCGCGAAGGTCAGGCTCAGCAGAGTGGCCTGGTCCTGGAGTTCCTTAATGCGCGCCCGCGTCGCGTCGTCCTTGTCGACACCGGCCAGGCGGTACTGCAGCAGCGTGCGATCCAGATAGTGCCGAGCCGCGGCATCGGTCTCGCTCGCGTCGATCCGGGCCAGCGCCTGATACACGTCCCGATTCAGAGACAGCTCCACGCCCGCCTGCGCGATTTTCTGCAGCAGCTCCTGCGCCGCGTTGCGCACCGGCTTTTCCTCGCAAACGCTGTGCAGCAGTCCGGTTTCCGCGCCCGCGACGGCCAGCTCTGCGATCGCGTCGTCATAGGCGCGCAGCGTATTGTGGAGGGTGCGCGGCGCAGCCGCGGCCAGCAGACGGTCCAGCGCCTGCCGGTGTTTCGCCAGGCGTTCCTCAACCCAGGCTGCCAGATTCTCCGGATCGACGGAGCCTGTGCCAGCAGGGTTCCATGAAGGGGTCAGAGGAGCGGAAGCCTGCCCCGATTCATTTTCGGAAAGGGGAGAAACCATCAATGCCTCTCTCCGCAGGGTATCTCACCTGAGATACCAGCGAGAGGCTGGACGATGACCCCAGGAGGTTGCGTGGAATCAGTTATGGATTGCCCCATGGTGATTCTCAAGTGTCGAGCGCGCTGCTTCCTGTTCGGGCCGCGAGGGCGTGCGTCCCTTCCGGCGGTACAGGCGCAGCAACAGCCGAAGATAGTCGAATGCTACGCGAGCGCCGGCCTTGCTGGAACCTGCATAGCGGTGTCCGAAGGTGAAAGGAACCTCGACCACACTGCGAAGATGGGCGCGGGCAAGGATTTCCAGCAGAATCTTGAAGCCTGAAGGCTGCAGCGCGACGCCATCGATGCACTCGCGGCGCACGATGAAGAATCCGGACATGGGATCGCGCGCGCGCCGGCCGGAACGCTGGACCGGCAGCGTCATCCACACAGCAATCCGGGAGAGAAGATGGCGCCACGCTTTCCATCCGCCCAGGCTGCCACCGCTCGCGTAACGGCTTCCCACCGCCAGGTCGGCGCCCGCTTCCATCGCGGCCCACAGCCTGGGCAGCAGTTCCGGGGGATGCTGCAGGTCGGCATCCATCACCCCCAGATGCGTCGCATCGGTTTCTGCCCAGCCGCGCAGAACTGCCCCGGCAAGTCCGCGCTCGCCATGACGCACGATGAGCCGCACGCGGGGATCTTCCGCGGAAACACCGGCGACGATCTTCTCGATGCCGTCGCCGCTTTCGTCGTCCACGACAATCACTTCATACGGGATGCGGCAACTTTCCAGGGCCGTGCGCACACGGCCGAGCAGAGGAAGAATATTTGTTGCTTCGCGCAGGGTAGGAATGACCAGAGCGAGTTTGGCAGGACGGCCCGATGGCGCCTGCTTTCCTTCTCCAGCGGGATGGCTCGCCTGGTGTGAATGCATGATGGCCTGAACGTCCGCCCGGCTCTTGCTGCGCCGGGCTTTCTCCTCCCGGCACGGATCAATTTCGGGCTCTGGCTGGCGGAAGGATACCATTCGCGCGAAAAGATGACTCGCCTTTTCTTTTCCCAGGCGCGGGTCTGCCCAATCTGCCTCATCCTGTATGCTACTCACACATATTTCCGGGGCTGATCGCGGTGGGATTTTCGCGCCCGATCCAGGGGATCTCATGCCCGGCGGAGACGCTTACCGGATGAGTGGAGAAGTCGGTTGAGCACGGTCGTCGTTGACTCTCGCGTCGCACGCGGAGCCCCTGCTGAGGAAACCAGGCCATCGACGCGGTTCGCGGGCTGGTCGCGATCGCTGGCACTTGCCGGAACCGCGCTGCTCGCGATCCTGATTCACGGCTTCCATCCGTATGCGGACGATGCCGGGATCTATGTCTCGGGCGTTGTCCTTGCGCTGCACCCGCATCGATACGGCTCCAGCACGCCGTTCATCGCGTCCTATACGCATCTGTCCATCTTCTCGTGGCTGGTGGCGGACGTGGTCCGCTTCACCCGTCTTCCGCTTTCCGCTGTTCTCCTGGGATTCCAGTTCCCTGGAATTTGGCTGCTGCTCCAGGGCTGCCACAAACTCGCCCGCAAATGCCACTTCTCCGAAGCGGCGTCGTGGAGCGCTGTGGCCATGGTGGCGGTGTGCCTGACCGTCCCGGTGGCCGGAACCGGCCTCGTGATGATGGATCCGTATGTCACGAGCCGAACCTTATCGACGCCTTTGACTCTCCTGGCGATTTGCGCCGCTCTGGACCGACGACTCCTGAAAACCTGCTCCTGGCTTGCGCTGATCGCGGTCATTCATCCCCTGATGGCCATCTACGCAGCGGGATTCGTCGTGCTGCTCTGGACCGCGCAGGCGGGCCGCTGGCGACTGCTGGCGCTCCTGACTCTCGCACCTGTTCTGCTGGGAGCCGTCCTGCAGTATGCACAGCGCAACGTCGTGGAATCGCAGGCCTATCGGGTCGCC
>JASHRH010000311.1 GCA_030037475.1 Acidobacteriaceae bacterium | reverse complement strand
GGCGCAACGACTGGATGCTTTCGCGGCTGAGGCGGAAATCGAGCTCCTCCTGATCGACGCCATAGCCGGGAGCCAGACGAACGAGCGTGGCGCCGAGAAAGCCGCCGAGGAGGAGGATGAGCAGAATGCGAGCGACGAATTTGACCAGTGGGACCATAGCAGGGCGCGGACCTCACGACCGAGGCCCCACTGTGCCTCATCGGCATGCGGCTCGGTTTCGCTATGGATATCTACTGGATGGAGGCGAGATTGGCGGGATGCGGCACCGCCTCGTGGTCGTGGGAGAGATCTTCGTAATGCAGCTGCTTGGCGGCATACATGCGGCGATCCGCTTCGGCGAGAAGATCTTCGCTCTCGCTGCCGTCCTGGGGATAAAAAGCAATGCCCACGCTGATGGAAAGGAAGTCGCGCCCGCAAATCTCGCGGCCGGCCTGCTGGACCAGGGAGCTGAACTGCGCGGCGCGGTCGCGGCTGGCCGATTCGGTCATGCCGGGCGCAATGACCACGAATTCGTCACCGCCCATGCGGGCAACGTAGTCGTAATCGCGGCATGCATCGCGCAACATGCCGGCAAAGAGGCGGAGCACCTTGTCTCCAGCCAGGTGGCCGTAGCGGTCATTGATCTGCTTGAATCCATCGAGGTCGCAGACCATGGCTGCGAGGGTAGAGTTATCGCGCTTGCAGCGGGCCAGTTCCTGCTCCAGGTGCATGGAGAGGGCACGGGCGTTGGCCAGGCCGGTGAGATAGTCGATGGTTGCCGAGCTTTCAGCCTCGCGATATTTGAGCGCGTTCTCGATAAAGAGGGCGACACGCGAAGTAATGACCTGGAGGACGCGCAGGTGTTCACTGTTGAAGGCATCTGCTTCGGCACGGTAAAGAGCGAGAACGCCAACCAGTCCATTGACGCTCTCGAGGGGAACAGCCAGGGCGGCGCGCGGTTCGGCGGGATTGGAGCCGTCGCAGTGGAAGCCTCTCTCCACCATGGGATTTCCGTTGATAATGGGCCGCGCGTTCTGAGCCACCCATCCACAGAGACCCGTGCCCACAGGGATGTAGAGAGACATGAAGAGCCTTGAATTGTCGCCGCTGACGAACTCGGGCGTGAGGTGGTCGCCCTTGCGGATGTAGACGACGATGGTGTCGTAGGGAACGAGCTTGCGCAGGCGGATGGCGGCGAGAGAGAGAGTTTCGTCGAGACTGAGAGAGTTGCCGAGATCCTGGCTGAGCTCGAAGAGGGTATGCGCCTCCTGGCGGGCCGAGGCGATGGAAGAGAGGAAGTCGGCGGGCGTGTCCCGGGAGGCGGCGGGATCCATCTGAAATCCGGCCGCCGGCGAGACCGCGCGTCCGACCGGAGAACGGAGAGAGAGGGCGTCGATCGAGGTGACTTCCATGCTGCGGACGGCCAGGGCTTCCAGCTCCAGGTAGCGGCGCTGGAGCACCTCGATCACGCGCGGGTCGTAGGAGGTGCCGGCTTCGCCGGCAACTTTTTTCATCGCCTCGGCCAGCGGCAGGGCTTTGCGGTACTGGCGATCGGACGCGAGCGAGTCGAGGCAGTCGACAGCCGCCAGAATGCGCGCGCCAATGGGGATCCTCTCGCCGGAAAGACCGTCGGGATAGCCCTGGCCATTCCATTTCTCATGGTGGGACCGAACAATGGGCGCCACGGGATAGGGGAAGGCGACCTTCTCGAGGATTTCCGCGCCCACGACGGGATGGATTTTCATCTTCTCGAATTCTTCGGGGGTGAGGCGGCCGGGCTTGTTGATGATGTGGTCGGGCACCGCGAGCTTGCCGATGTCGTGCAGGAGGGCGGCGGCGCGAAGGGCATCCATTTCCTCTTCGCTGAGGCCGAGGTCGCGGGCGACTTCGACGGCATAGGTGCGAACGCGATGGAGGTGAGAGTGGGTGGTGTGATCCTTGGCGTCGATGGCCAGGGCCAGACCTTCAATGGTTCGCAGATGCAGCGCGCAAACCTCCTCGACATGGCGTTTCTCGGCTTCCACCTGGGCGGCCTCCATCTCGGCGCGTTTTCGTTCGCCTTCCAGGCGGGCGAGATAGAGATGATAGGAGCGGTAAACCCAGTACATGATCGGGAGGATGAGCAGGGCATTCTGCCAGCCGATGTAGCGGCCGGAAAAGCTGATGAGACCCACCACGGCCGCGCCTACCAGATAGTAGGGGAGAGACCAGAAGAAAGTCTCCGACCAGATTTTGCGAATGGAGCCGTTTTCGCTGATGCCGATGACGGTGGCGACCGGGACAGTATTGGCGACGAAATAGGTGCAGGTGGTGACCAGCAGCAGCAAGGGCAGACTCTGGCGAATAAATGAGGCCGAAGAATGATAGACGAGAAAGGTGAGCCAGATGGCGGGAGAAGCCATGCTGAGTACGTTGAACGTGACTTTGAGGGGGTTCGGGCGATTCTTCGACTTCCAGAGGCTCTGCACCAGAGCGGCGGCACAGCCGATGATGAGGGTTTCCGCGAGCGAAAGCTGCATCACGGCCAGCAGGACAAAGAGAAAGTGCGCCGACATGGTACTTTCCATGCCGGGCAGGCGCACCTTCATGGTGGCGGCGAAAATGGCGATGGCGAGATAGCAGGCAAATTTGGGCAGGTCGCTGCTGTGCCAGTGGAGAAGGGCAGCACAGAGGACGGTGGAACCCACCGCGGCAGTGACCAGGACAAACAGCTTTGCTCGAAGCGGTATCGCGGGTTCCATCGATTGTGCCCCCTGGACCGTTCCGCTCCTGTCATCCCCCGCCAGTGGCGGCTGGTTGCGACACTTCAACTGGCTGGAGCATGGGTGCGAATTGCTTGGACCGCACGCTCCCCCGGGCTCGGGAGAGTCCGTTGGATCCCGAGAAACGCTCACAGAAAAGCCGCCCTTCAAGCCTTCATCGGCAGGGCAGGCAGGTACTTGAAAAGACAGGGCTATACGTGGCGAGAAGGCTGAAGACCTGGTGACAGCGCCAGAAGCCGGCGGAGAAGGTCATGCAGAACGAGACAGGGTGATTACCCAGGTCACACGAGACATGCGCGCCCAATCCTTAAGATTTTCTAATCTTTCCCGATGATCTCCACAGCCGTTGAGAAATCTCTGTGCCGCACTATGCGACCGGAGCTTTCTGAAGCGTCCTTCCCCGCCATTCCTGGGGTGGGAACGCGCTGATTCGGAGTGAAACCCAAGGGAGGACGAAAGTATGAAACGCAAAACCCGAAGCGCCATGTGGGGCCGATCGGTCCTGACGTTGTGCGCATTATTGCTGATGGCCAGCTTTGCCTTCGCCGGCCGAACCAAGATAGCCCCGGACCTGCGGGGCGTGACACCTGGCTCTCAGGTCAATATCATCGTGCAGTTCGACAAGCCGGTTGGGCCAGCGATGCATGAGAAGGTTTTCCGCAGGGGCGGGAAACTCCAGCGCGAGCTTCGTCTGATCCGGAGCGGCACCTACAAGTTGTCTGCTTCAGAATTGTCCGATCTCGCGTCCGATCCGGACGTGGTGTACATTTCGCCGGATCGTGCAGTGCACAGCCTGCAGACCGGTTCCATCGTGCCTGCAATCGATTACCACAACGAAACGATCAACAGTCCGGCGGCATGGGCGCTGGGACTGAATGGGAACGGCATCGGCGTGGCTGTGATCGACAGTGGCATCGCCAGTGTCCCGGACCTGAACAGCAGCAGCGTGGTCTACAGCCAGGATTTCGTCGGGGATAACGGCGGCAGCGCCGCCGACCTCTACGGGCACGGCACGCACGTTTCCGGCATTATTGCGGGGAACGGAGCGAGCTCCACCGGTCCCGGCTATTCCTACACTTTCCAGGGCATCGCGCAAGGTGTGAACCTGGTCAACCTGCGCGTGCTGGACTCCACCGGAGCGGGCACAGACAGCGAAGTGATCGCCGCCATCCAGACCGCGATTCAGCTGCAGAGCACGTACAACATCCGGGTCATCAACCTGTCGCTGGGCCGTGGCGTGTATGAAAGCTACACTCAGGATCCGCTCTGCCAGGCCGTCGAACAGGCGTGGCAGGCCGGCATCGTCGTTGTGGTTTCGGCCGGGAACGAAGGCCGGAATGACAGCGCAGGGACCAACGGCTACGGCACTATCACCGCACCCGGCAACGATCCGTATGTGATCACGGTCGGCGCCATGAACACGATGAACACGCCGGACCGCACCGATGACATACCCACCAGCTACAGCTCCAAGGGACCGACGCTGTTCGACCAGGTGGTCAAGCCGGATTTGGTGGCGCCGGGCAATCTGATCGTGTCGCTGTACACGGCACCGGAAACACTGAATCAGGAAAACCCCGGCAACGAGGTTCCTTATTCCGTGTACCAGACCGACGGCAGCGGCGCGCCGTCGCCCAACTACTTTGTGCTGAGTGGAACCAGCATGGCAGCGCCGATGGTCAGCGGTACTGCCGCGCTGATGCTGCAGCAAAACCCCAACTTTACCCCCGATCAGGTGAAGGCGATTCTGATGCTGACGGCGTTCAAAGGCCTGCAGCAGTACAGCATCGCGGTTGATCCGGTTTCGGGACAGACGTTCGACGAAGAAGCCGATATTTTCACGGTCGGAACCGGCTTACTGGATGCTCAGGCGGCACTGGCCAACGCCGTTGTGCCTTCGGGAGCGTTCGGCAGCGCAATGTCTCCTTTCGCAACGATCGACAGCAGCGGAAACGTCGTTCTGGTGGACGGAACACCGGTCAGCGGCGCTACCGTGATCTGGGGCGGATCCACTCCGTGGGCCGACACTGTGATCTGGGGTGGGTCGCTGTCGGGTTCGGATGACGCTGGGCAAACGGTGATCTGGGGTGGCAGCACTCTGGAGAGCGACACCGTGATCTGGGGCGGCAGCACTGAGCAAGGCGCTACCGTGATCTGGGGTGGCAGCACCAACCAGGGGGCCACTGTGATCTGGGGCGGATCCACGACCGCGGCGGAAGCCGTGATCCACGGAGACAAACACTGACAAAGACACCCTGCAGACCGGGACCTGAACGCCGGCCGCCACTGGCGGCGATGAGGGTCCCGGGATGCGGCGGTCCCGGGAAGCATTCCTTCCGATTCAAATCTTCTTCGCCTCGACGGCCATGGTCATGCGCCGCGTCTCTGCGGCTCGCAGTGTCGGCGCTTCCTATGTAAGGTGGAACACCGTATTTTGCCTTTCGCCGGCAATTCCAGGATTATTGGAGGCGGAGAAGGCACTCATGAAGGTGAAAAGGTTTACCGGAACAGCGCTGATGCTGGTCTTCGTCGCAGCTGCAACCGCGCAGGCCCAACGTTCGCCAGCCGTGCTGACCATCCACGCCGATCAGCCGATTCACAAGGTCAGCCCCACGCTTTATGGGCTGATGACGGAGGAGATCAACCACTCCTATGAGGGCGGGCTATATGCCGAGTTGGTGAGCAACGAGAGCTTTCGCGCCGACTGGAGCGGCGTGCTGGACTGGTATCTGGTGCAGAACGGCAATTCCACGGCAAGCATGGCGGAGGACACAACCACCGGACCAAGCGCGGCGATTTCGCACAGCCTGAAGCTGACGGTGGCGCAGGCCGATGCGACCGATACTGCCGGCGTGTTCAACGTCGGCTACTGGGGCGTCGCCGTGCATCCGCAGACTACGTATCGCGGCTCGTTCTGGGCGAAAGAGGATTCGTCCACAGTGGGCGCGGTAACGGTGAGCCTGGTGAACGACCAGACGGGGAAGGCGGTGGCGACGACAACCGTCGGCGGCGTGACGGCGGCGTGGAAGAAATTCTCTTTCGTTCTGGAGACCGGGCAGATTGCGGCTTCTTCGGCGAATACCCTGCACCTGACCGTGGCCCATCCGGGAGCATTGTGGCTGAGCGAAGTTTCGCTGTTTCCGCCGACGTATGACAATCGCCGGAACGGAAATCGCGTGGACCTGATGAAAATGCAGGCGGCACTGCATCCGGCGTTTCTGCGGTTTCCGGGCGGCAATTACGTCGAGGGGAATTCGATCAGGGAGCGCTTCGACTGGAAGAAGACGATCGGCCCATTGGTGGATCGACCGGGACATGAGAGCCCGTGGGGCTACTGGTCATCGGATCATTTCGGGCTGCTGGAGTTCCTGGAGTGGTGCGAGGACCTGCACATGCAGCCGGTGCTGGCGGTATATGCCGGCTATTCGCTGAACGGAGAACATGTGACTCCGGGACCGGACCTGGAGCCGTACGTCGAGAGCGCGCTGGATGAGATCGAGTATGTGCGCGGCGGAACGGATACGAAATGGGGCGCGGTGCGCGCGGAGGATGGCCATCCCGAACCATTTCAACTGAAATACGTGGAGATCGGGAACGAAGACGAGTTCGACAAATCCGGGAGCTACAACGAGAGATTTGCGCAGTTCTTCAGGGCGATCAAGGCCAGGTATCCCGATCTGCAACTGATCGCCACCGCTCCGGTAACCAGCGTGCGCCCCAACGTGATCGACGACCATTATTACGTGCGCGCGACGAAGTTTTTCGAGGACGCAACGCATTACGACAAGGCCGACCGCAGCGGGCCAAAGATTTTTGTGGGTGAGTGGGCGACGCTGGAAGGCGCACCGACGCCGAATTTCGATGCGGCGCTGGGTGATGCAGCATGGATGACCGGCCTCGAGCGCAACAGCGACATCGTCATCATGGCCTCGTACGCGCCACTGCTCACGAACGTAAATCCGCTCGCGATGCAGTGGGCTCCGGATCTGATTGGCTACGACGCACTGCACAGCTATGGGTCGCCGAGTTATTACGCACAGGTAATGTTCTCGAACCACATCGGGACTGAAGTGCTGGGATCGAGCGTGGAGGGAACCTGGCCGCGGTTCTTCTATTCGATCACCGGTAACGCGGCCAAAAAGCGGCTTTATTTGAAGCTGGTGAATGCGTCGTCGAAGCCGCAGCCGCTGGACGTAAAGTTCGACGGGGCGACGCTGACCGGGCAAGGAGAGCTGATCACGCTGAGCGCGAAAAGCACGCAGGCAACGAACAGCCTCTCGGAGCCGCGGAATATCGTGCCGGTGGAGACGACGCTGCACGGCGTGGGAAATACGTGGCGGCACGAGATGCCGGCGTATTCGATCCAGGTGGTCCAGGTGCAACTTGCGGCGGCTGCTGAAAAACAACCGTAATGTGGCCCCATTGTTTCACTTTCACTCATAAAGCAATTGGCGGACTATCGCAGTATTTCGAATTGGGGACGTTTCGACAGATAACAATCGCCTCCAGGCCCTGATAAATTAAGGCGCAAGAGCCGCCAGGGAAGCAATATTTTGCCGGAAAGACAAGGCGCACGCACAAACGGCTGGGGCGCTCGACAAGCGATCAGAAGGAGTATCTGTATTCGGCCCGAAAGAGATTTTTGTACCAGATATCAGAGGTAACGGCTCGCCCATATCCCGCGTAAAACGACCCGCCGTTGGTAAAGCTGATTCGCGCGCCCAGCTTGGCGTTGAACACGTTGATGCCCGCAGCGGAATCGATATTGCCGGCAGAGTCCGTCTGTAGTCCGCCAAAGACGTGCCACGCTACCAGTTCCAGGACCGGAGCCAGAGTATAGGCGGGGTGCTCGATCAGTTTGTAGCCTGGTCCGATCCCATACATCATCACATCGCCGGAGAAATTCCGGGCCGGGCCCGTCGAACTGGCGGGATTCACGAACCCACCGATCGGGTGAGAGTCGTTGATCTCCGCCTCGATGCCGGCGCGACCGGAAAGTTTTTGATAGTAGATGGCCGCGGGAATCAGGCTGTAGTGGCCGGTGCCGAGCCCTTTGGCGCCGCTCCCCGTCGGATAGCCCGCCGTCAGCTCCAGCGCCAGGTCGCGTACCTCGGACGCAATGGCTGCGAACTTCACCCCGCTCGTCACATCGCTGATTCCGCCGCTGTCGACGGAACTTGCGGGAATCGGCTGACTGTACGGATAGAACGTCGGCTGGATCCAGCGGAAGGGCAGCTCTACAAATCCCGACAGGCGCGAACTCGCTGCGTATTCCGCCTGGAAATAGAGTTGCTGAAAATTCAGCGTGCGCTGGACGGCGGCGCTGGGGCCGATGGCGGCGCATCCGCAGTAAAAATATTCCGCGCGATCCGGCCGGGGATCGTTAAAGCCCGCGTCGAAACGCACCCGCACTTCGGAAATCACCGTCGGATCGTCCAGATAGCCCACCATGCTGGGATCGATGCGCTCGCGTTTCATCGCCGGAGGATTCGACTGTGCGCGCGTTCGACGGCTCTTGTTCTGCGTGTCCGCCAGCAGGGCGGGGAAGTTGAGATTCTCAGGCAGCTGTAGAATCGACGAATTCTCGGCTGCGATCCGGATCTCTGGCACGTTCTCAACGTGAGCCGCTTGTTGCGCCCACCCGGTCAGGGGAAAAAACAGCAGGCTCAGACACAACACAGAAGGTTTTGCTGGAAATATGGACGCAGCTCGAATCATCGGGTTACCTGCGGTGAGCTAAATCGTGAGAGTTATTTAGTCTAACACGCAGTAAAGCCTGGAGATGCAGATAGTTTTTTGTGGCCATTGTTCGATCCGCGGAGTCCAGCTGCGGCAAAATCCGCGCCAGGCTGAACAGCGAGATTTGCGCCCCTTCCAGATCGCCGGACCGCAGGTCGTTCTGGACCAGTTGAACGTAGTTGATCGCGAGGTTCTGGTACACGACATGAAACGACGGATGATGGCTGATCCTTCCGTCGCCGCTGAGGTCATCCAGCAAATCCCGCTCCCGCTCCGATTCTTCCAGCGCGCCGCCGGACCCCTGGGCGAGGAGAATTTCAATGTGGGCCTGGAGGATCTTCAGCTCCTGAAGCGATATATCCGGCGCGGGATTCGCGAGCCCTTCCACCA